>CAJAYO010000199.1 GCA_903948415.1 uncultured Opitutia bacterium
CGTTGAAGGTCACGATGCGCGAGTCGGCGCCATGCACGACGACGCCCGCTTCCACGCCCTCCAGCATCGTGCGATAGTGCGTCTCGCTCTCCCGCAACGCGGCCTCCACCTGGTTGCGCTCGGTCACGTCGCGGTAGTTCAGCACCACGGCGTGCACGCCCGGCTCGTCGAGCAGATTCGTCCCTGTGCCATCGAGACAGCGGTAGGTCCCGTCTTTGTGCCGGTAACGCAGGACCAGCGCCACCGACTTCCGCTGCGTCGCACACAAATCGGTCATCGCGGCCTGCGCTCTCGCCCGATCGTCCGGATGAAAGAAACGAAAGACGCTGCGCCCGACCAGTTCCTCGGAGGCATACCCGAGCACACGCCGGACCGCCGGGCTGCCATAGAGCACGGTCCCGTCCGCTGCGACCAACGTCATCACGTCCGTGCTTTTCTCGATCAACGCGCGGAACCGGTTTTCGCTCTGCTGCAACGCCGCCTGCGCGTGCCGCAACAGGTGCGCGTGGCCCCGCCCGTCGAGCACCGCGTCCGCCCCGGGTCCGAGCGATTTCTCCAGATCCGCCTCCGCCAGCATGAGGCGACGGACCAACTCGGCCACGGACGGACCGGACTCGACGGGCGGAGGCTTGCAGGGTTCAGCGCGCATCGTCGTTCGTCCGCGGGACCAGCCCCAGCGCCGCGCGCACGAGCCTCCGGTTCGAGAGCGCGCCGAGGATCTGCACCACGGGCAGCGGCGCGAGCCGCACCAACGTCGGCGTGACGATGATGCCGTCGGTCAGGGCCTGTTCGGGTTCGAGCAGCACGTCCACAATTTCCACGCTGGGCCGGTTCCCGTCCTGCTCCGCGCACAGAAGGTCCAGATTGGCCTCCGCCTCGACCGAACAGGGCAGGCGGCCCGCCACATAGAGGCGGAGCACCAGACCCGGTTCCGCCAACGGCGGCGGCGGCCCTGGGCGCGCTGAGCTCATTGCGGGGCGCCCTCGTTCTTCGCCGCCGGGGATTTCCGATCGGCGCTGCGCCGCAGCCGCAGATCCGTCCGGAAGACGCCCAACTGATCGATCCGCAGGGTCTCTTCGCCGGAAAGCGCAGCCACCTCGAACCGGTTCAATTCCACCTCCCGGTCGAGCGCCGCGGCCCGCGCCGAAAGCTCCGCTGCCGCCAGCTTGAGTACCTGCTGCCGGCGCCCGGCCTCCAGGCGCTTGCGCTCCTGCTCCGTCTTCTCCGCCATTTCCCGCTGCCAGCGCATCGTCCCCATCAGCACCTCGCCGTTCGCCGTGTAGACATCCGTCAGCGTTGCACCGTCGTCGCTCAGCACCAGCTCGCGCACCTGGTTCGAGTGTTTCATCCCCCGCGATTTCACGATCGTCAGCGCGCGGTTCCGCTCCCCCGCCTGCACCGTATAACTCAAGTGGATCCACGTGTCGGCGATCGTCGACGCCTCCACCGCCGCGCCTTCGGTCCGGATTTCCGGACTGGCCAGCTGGCTCGTCGAAACCGTGGTCACCCCCTGCCCCTTCGCCAGATGCAGGAGGCGCTCGGAGGCCTTGCGCGCGCTCGCCGCCGTGCCCGGCCGAAACAGCGACGATAGCGGATCGAACACCACGCAGCGCGCGCGGTGCGACCGGATGAGCGTGTGGATTTCCACCAGGTGCTCTTCCATGCTGCTCGCCTCCGTCTGCACGGCGTAAATCTTCAGTCGGCCGCTGGTGAGATGCGCCTGCAAATCGATCCCGACCGAGGCCAGATTGCGGACGTGCTCCGCGGCCGTTTCATCGAAGCTGACATAGAGCGCGCGTTCGCCCCGCGCGCAGGCCGCCGCGAGGAAGGTGCCGCACAACGTCGATTTCGCCGTGCCCGGCGCACCGGTGATCAGCACCGTGGAACCGCGAAAATAGCCCCCGCCCAGCATCGCATCGAGCCGCGCGATGCCGGTCGTCACGCGCCGCTTTGAAACCGGGAAGGCCGGCTCATGCGCCCTGATATGGGCCACCTCGATCCCGGCGGGTCCGATCACCATCGGGGCGGCGTTTTCCGCGAAGCCCGAACCGCGGTATTTGAGCACCTGCAACTCGCGCTGGGAGACGCGCTCCACCGTGCAGTGGCTCAGCTGCACCACGCAGTCGGCCATGAACTGGAGAAAGCCGTAGCGCTGCGCCGTCTGCGGTTCGCCCTCTGCCCGCTTGCTCGTAATGAGGCCGGTCATGCCGCTCATCGTCAGCCAGTCGGACAGCCGGTAGAGCTCCTGCCGCTCCTGCGGGAGATGGTCCAGCAACGACAGCAGCACATCGATCGAATCGAACACAATCCGCTTGGCGTGCATTTTCTTCGCCTTCGCCAACGTGCCCGCCAGCAGCCCCACGAGATCGAAGCTGCCCGCCGTGACGTTCTCCGGCCGCATGCGCGCATCGAGAAAAAACAGCTGCTTCCGCTCCAGTTCCGCCAGATTCCAGCCGAAGCTGGCCGCATTGCCGACGATGTGCCGCGAGTTCTCTTCAAACGCCACGAAGATCCCCGGCTCCCCGTGAAGCTGCGCCCCGTTCACCAACGTCTGGAGCGCCAGCACCGTCTTGCCGCAACCCGGCCCGCCGACGATCACCGTGTTGCGGTCGCGCGGCAGACCGCCCCGGGTGATTTCGTCCAAGCCCGCGATACCCGTCGGCATTTTCGGCGTGCGGTCGGCCCGGCACTGGCTGCGGGTAAGAGCGGTGGTTTTCATGGGTGGAGCAACTTGGCGGGCACGCCCGCCGGGGGCACCCGCCGGCCCGGAGCCGGCGGTTTCACGCGGACGAATTCGCCCCCCACTATGACCGCCCGCCGCCGCCGCCGCTAGTGGGTGAATGCCTACCGATCCCCTCCCCCGCCGCGCCCCCGCACACCGGGATTGCGTGCCGCTTCGGCCCGTGCCACTTTTCCCGCCCTCCATGAGCGAATCGCCTCCCGGTCCTCCCGCGTCCGCCGACTCCCCCGAGTCCCTCGACTCCGCGATTCTGCGTCTGTTGATGGAAAACCTCCCCGACCGGATCTACTTCAAAGACCTCCAGAGCCGTTTCGTGCGCGTCAACCGCGCCCACGCCACCTGGCTCGGCGTCACCGCCCCCGAAGACGTCATCGGCAAGACCGATTTCGATTTCTTCTCCCAAGCCCATGCCCAGGGCGCGTTCACCGAGGAGCACGTGATCATCTACACCGGCCGCCCCATCGTCGGCGAAGTCCAGCGCATCACCAAGCGCGACGGCACCGAGGCCTGGGGCTCCACCACCAAAATGCCCTGGCGCGACGATACCGGCCGCATCATCGGCACCTTCGGCGTCACCCGCAACGTCACCGCCACCAAGCAGGCCGAGGACAAACTCAACGAGGAACGCAACCTCCTCCGCACGATCATCGACCACGTCCCCAGCCGCATTTTCGTCAAGGACACCGCGTTTCACTACCTCATCAACAACCAGGCCCACCTGCGCTCCCTCGGCGTCGAACACCAGCAGGAAGCGCGCGGCCGCACCACCCTCGACTTCTTCACCGGCGAACGCGGCCAACAGGCGATGGACGACGACCGCAGCGTCATCGCCAGCGGCACGCCGATCCTCAACCACGAACGGTCCGATTTCGGCGCCGAGGGCCACGTCCGCTGGTCCCTCACCACGAAGGTCCCGTTCCGCGACATCCAGAACAAAATCATCGGCGTCGTCGGCATCAGCCACGACATCACCGAGCGCAAGCGGATGGAGCAGGAACTGCGGCACCGCACCGAGGAGATGGAGGCCGATGTCCGCATGGCCCGGCAGATCCAGGAGGCCTTTTTCTCGCAGACGTATCCGGTCTTCCCCCGCGGCGTCGCCCCCGCGGCCAGCGCCTTCCGCTTCGCCCACCGCTACGTCCCCGCCTCCACCCTCGGCGGCGATTTCTTCGACATCGTCCGCCTGTCGGACACCCGCTGCGGCATCCTCGTGTGCGACGTGATGGGCCACGGCGTGCGCGCCGGCCTGCTCACCGCCCTCATCCGCGGCGTCGTCGAGGAAGTCGGCCCGCATGCCCGCGATGCCGCCCAGGTCCTCGGCGAGATCAACCGCGCCCTGATGCCCATCGTGCACCAGACCGGCCAGCCCGTCTTCGCCACCGCGTTCTACGCCGTCGTCGACAGCGCCGCCCGCACGCTCTCCTTCGGCAACGCCGGCCACCCGCCGCCCCTCCTCCTCCGCGCCACCACCGGCGCCGTCGAACAGCTGCTGCTCGCCGACCCCGAACCCGCCACCGGCCTCATCGAAGACTTTGGCTACACCAGCCACGAGAGCCCCTTCGCCCCCGGCGATGTGTTCCTCGGCTACACCGACGGCCTCTTCGAAGCCGGTGACGCTTCCGGCAGCCAGTTTGGCGAAGAACGGCTCCGCACCTTCCTCGCGCAGCGCACCGGCGTGCCGGGCGCCGCCTTGCTGGACCAACTCGTCGCCGAAATCGTCGCCTTCACCGGGCGCGCCCAATTCGACGACGACATCTGCGCGCTCACCGTCGAAGCCGCCCGTTTGTAACGTCGCCCGCTCCAGTCGCCGGACTCAGTGCGTCTGCCCGCCTGCGGCGCGCACCTCGCGCCGGGTCGTCACGGTCACCTCCCCCGCGGGCGCGATCGCGTCGATCAGCGTCGCCCGCGCCAGACTCGGCTCACCGCGCGGCGCCTGCTCCGGCAGAAACGGCCCGTGCCCAAATCCCCCGCGCCCCACCCCGACCACCGCCGCGGGCCGCGCCACCCGCACGCCCCGGATCAGCGTCTCCGCCCGCTCCGGCAACCCGAGCCGCTCCAGCAGTCCGATCACCCGCGCCACCGGCACCACGGGCAGCACCGGGGTGCGGTTTTCGACGAACTATTTCCCACCCGCCCGATGATCTCGTGCAACGACAGGCCGGCCACCTGTCCCGTCGCGAAGCCCGCGGCCATCACCACGCGCACCGTGTGGCACCTCAGCGCAAACCCGACAGCGACCACGCGGAGGCCGCTGAGCGTGATCATGCGCCGAACGCCCGGAGTTCGATCCCCGCCCTTCGCAACTCCCCGTTGAGCCGCTGCGCAAACGCCACCGCGTGCGCGCCGTCGCCGTGCAGGCACACCGTATCCGCCCCGATCGCCACATCCGTCCCGTCCGTCGCTCGCACCACGCCTTCGCGCACCATCCGCAGCACCTGCGCCACC
>CAJAYO010000200.1 GCA_903948415.1 uncultured Opitutia bacterium
AACTCCCTCTTGCATTCAAGATGAGCCTCATGACGGTCTGTTGGAGGAGCCCGCTGGCGGGCGATTCAGGACGTAAAAATCGCCTGCAAGCAGGCTCCTGCCTCCAAGCCTTGTCAGCTCATCGTGAAAGCGAATTAGAATAGTTTCCCCGCAGCCCGCACACCGCCAGCACCCGCCCGTGCACCACCGCCCAACGGCCGGACAACGCCTCCACCGCCGGAAACTTTTCGGCCGCCTCCGCCCTCAGCCCAAATTCCCCTTCCTCCCGCCGGACGAGCGCCACGTCCAAGAAACCCGGTGACGCCAGACCGAGCGGCGAAAGCACCTTGAAGGCCGCTTCCTTCGCACTGAACGCCAGCGTCGCGCCCAGCGCCGCCTCGGCCGCCCCGAGCCCTTCCAGCCCGCGCCGTTCGTCCGCCGTCAGGATGTGCGACCACAGCGCCGGCTTCATCCGCGCGGGATCCTCGATGTCGACCCCCACCCCGCGCCAGTCCGTGCGGCGGCCCAGCGCCACCGCGCCCCAGCCCGTACTGTGCGACAGACTGCCCACCCAACCGTCCGGCCAGAGTGGAAAACCCTGCGCATGCCGCGGGATCGCCGCGTCGCCGATGCCGTGCCGGGCCAGCAGGGTCCGGGCGAGCGCCCGCACTGCCTCCGACTCGCGTTGCCGTCGGTCGGGCCCGGGACGATCCGCGTGCGGCAACGCACAGAGTTCCACCTCGATCCCGTCCCGCGCGCACCGCCCAAAAATGTCGTCGCCCGCCTGCCCCCGCCCCGCCGCCTCGTCCACCCGTTCCATGGCCGCCGGTCAGGTCTTGGCCGTTTTTTTCCAGTGCTCCGATTCCCCGTGGATCCGGTCGTCGGCGCCCCAAATCCAACCCGCCACCTCTGCGTGCCACGCCCGCTCCGCCGCCGGCGCGACGAGTCCCGCCGCGCCCGTTTTTGGAAAACTCAAAATCGAGCGCGTCGTCGCCGAGGGATCGCCGAGCGTCTGCAGCGCGTGGATCACGGCCGCCTGAATTTCGGTCACGCGGTGTTCGGCGCACAACGCCCGAATCCGCTCCGCCCGCTGCGGCGTCCGCGGCAACGGCTGCTCGGCCTCCGGCGTCGGCGTCATCATGTTCAGCGTTTCGACCACCCACTCCGCCGCCTTCGGGCGCGGCAGGCGCCGCAGTTGCTCCGGCATCAAGGGCTGCCCCAGCGTGTAGTCCTGTTGCCCGAATCCGTCGGGAAATGACACGATCTCCGGCAGCGGCTCCACCGGCAGACCGCCGCTGTAGCGCAGCGGCAGAATCGGCAGGTTCAGGTCGAGCGCGACGTCCACGATCACCGCGCTCATTCGCTTCACCCGGTGCCGGCAGCTCAGCGCCTGTTCGCCCTCGACGTGCAGGTGCAACGAATGCGGCACCGTGGCCTGCGCCGCCTTGTAGCCCGCCATGATCTCCAGAAACGACTCGGGCTGGTCCCGGTCGAACAGCAGCTGCGGGTTGACCGCGACCGCCCGCTGCGGATACCGCCACAGAAAATCCGTCAGCCGCCCCATCCAGCTCGCGGCGTGCTCCGTGCGCGTCACCGTCGTCACCGGCAGTCCCGCCCACCGCGAAAACAAATCGGTGAACAGCATCGATTCGATCGCCGTCTGGTGGTTCGCGCAAATCACGAACGGCCGCGACTTCAGCGGCTCCAGCACCGCCGGATCGGTCAGCCGGAAATGCCGCACATAACTCTGGCGGAGCGCCCGCGACAGGTCCTCAAGAAACGCCCCGCCAAACAGACTGCTCCCGGTGGTCCGCATCACCACCTCCCCCGCCGACCGCACTTCCACGCGCCCCGCCTCGACGCGCGTCGTGATCGGCCACGCCTGCAACGGAAACTGCGGCAGCGTGGCGAGCGTGTGCGCGTCGTCGATCGCGACGGCGGACGGATGCACCTCCAGCGCGTGCGCCATGTGCTCCCGCTCGGTCACGGCGAGGGCCAGCCCCTCCGGCGCGAGCGCCGCCGGCAACTTGAACAATGTTTCCAGCTGGCCCGGCATCCATTGGAACCGCGCCACCTCGTCCGCGGACCACCGGCTCACCGTCCCGTCGGATGCGCTGAACCGGATCCGGTGAAACGCCTCGCCGCGCATAAACGCCCGCCGCGCCCCATACGCCGCGCCGACAAACGGCCGCCCATCCAACAGCGCGAACTCCATCTCCAGTTCGCACCACACCCGCGCGCCCACGATGAACTGCACGTAGACCAGCGGCAGCTTCGTCACCGGGTCCAATCCCCGCGGCCGGAGCTCGCACCGCACCAGTCCCCGCTCCGGAGTCGCCGAAAAAAACCGCACCGCCCGCACGCCGCGCGGCAACCCGTTCCAGTGCTCCCCCAGCTCCGGATACCACTGGGTCAGACAGCTGAACGGCACGGCGTGCGTGCAACCGTCCAACAGCGCGGGATGGATTTTCCCCACCGGCACGCTGCCCGCGCCCGCGTCCATCCGGCACGACGCCCCGTCCCGCGAGCGCCGCATCTCCTGCAGCACCTGAAACGCCGGTCCGTGCGTCGTCTCGCCGCTCCCGTAGGGCGACTCGATCAGCGGCGCGTCCAGCGCCGGCAACGCGTCCGGCCCCTCCGGATACTCCGCCGCCCACGCCAGGCCCGTCGCCCCCACCTCGTCGTAACGCGACAGCGCCGCGCGTTTCGCCTCGCGCCACACCGACAATTTCGCCGCCGTCCGCGCGCCTTCCGGCGCGGCCGGCGCGACCTCGACCTTGATCTTCACCGCGCCCGTCTCGCCGCATACCAACCACCGCGCCGGCGCAAACGCTCCGATCGCCGTCAGCTTCCGCCCCGGCGCGCTGCCCGCCGCCGCCAGCTCGTCCAGCATCACGGTCAAGGGCACCACGGCCGACGTGAAACTCGGCCGGTGATCGTGCAACCACGGGGTTCCCGCCAGACTGAATTCCTTTTCGACCCCACCGGCCGCGCCCGGCGGCGCGCCCGCCGGCACCGGCCGGTCGTCCTGCGCCCGCACGCGCATCGCCAACACCGACGTCTCGTAAATCTTCTTGCCGTCGACCCACAGGCTGCCCCGCGCATGCGCCGTGACCGCCCCGGGCACGCTCGCATCGAGCTTGAGCACTTCCACCAGGGTCGTGATCAACCCGTTCGTCGGCACCACTTGCCCCCGGTATTTCCACACGAGCGGCTCGCCCAGCGCCACCGGCTCGAACCGCGCCGCCGCGCCCCACTCGCTCCCGACTCCACGCAACCGCATCGCGCATTGCAGCAGCTGCACGAGCGCCTCGATGCCGAGCGAGCCCGGTTGCACCGGGTCCTGCATGAAGTGCGCCTGGAAAAACCAGTCCGCCGCCGCCACGTCCTTTTCCGCGCGCACGAGGCCCAACCCCGCCTCGCCGGCCTCCGGCCACCAGCCTGTCACCCGGTCGAGCATCATCAGCGGATCCTCCGCCAGCGCCGCACCCACCGTCGGAAACGCCTCGCGCTCCGCGCCGCGCAACCGCAACCGCGTCGCCGACGACTTGGCAAAATACTCCCGCTCCGTCGCGCTCGGCGCCAGGCCCGCCTGGTTCGCAAACGCGTCACCCGGAAAAAACCCGAACGAGGTTTCCATCGTCGCCACCACCCGGCCCGCCAGCCGCGCCTCCACGCGGAAGCCCACGATGATCATCGTGCCCAGCTCCGACCAGTTCGTCAGCTCCGTGCGCACCCGCAGCGTGCCGTCCTGCGGCCGCACCTCCTCGCTCCACGTCAGCTTCCCGTCGAGATTGCGGAAAAAAATGTCCGTCGTCTGCGCGCCCGGATCGCGCGCGTAGCTCGACAGCCACCCGCAGGGCTGCAGCAGCGCCTCCATGAACACGCACGACGGCATCGTGCGGTTCCCGCTGCGCTCGAAAAACCAGTCATTCGCCGCGAAATCAAAATCGCCCTCCACCACCATCCCCGTCTCCGGCCGGCCCATCGCCCCGGTGCACGCCGCCACCCGCGTCATGAAATGATACGGCGGTCGCGGCAGCCGCGGCAACGACAGCGGCCGGTCCGCCACCGCGAACTTCGGCCCGAAACCCTCGCTCGGCCGCCCCAGCGCACACGCCAGCAGCGAACGGTGGTTGAACGCAAAACCGTCCTGCACCACACACGCCCCGCGCTCCGTCGCCACGACGTCCCCCGCCCGCAGCATTTCCTCCAGCGGCCAGTCCTGCACCAGCTCCACCGTGAGCCCCTGGCACAGAAACGCCTTCCGGCCGTCCACCGACGCCATGACCGACGCGCGCAACTGCGGCGTCGCCCCGTCCACGAACTCCTCGACGAACACCTCGTAAACCAGTTCGCGCGAGGTCGGCACACACTGCCCGCGGCACCGCATCAGCACGTTTTCATGCTTCGCCGGCGCAAACCGCCAGCCGTCGCGCCGCACCGTGCACCCGAGCGCCGCGAGGAAAAACGCCATCGCCTGCACGGCCCCTTCCAGCATCAGCGTGCCGGGCATGCAGGGATCGTTCTTGAAATGCCCTTCGAAAAACCAGTCGGCCGGCGTGATCGCCCTCACCGCCCGGAGATACCCGCGGCCCCACGGCCCGCCCGCCGGCTCGAACGCCGTGACCTCGTCCAGAAAACACATCCGCCCCGCTTGGATCCGCGGCGTCCGCGTGTGCGTCTCCGTCAGCTCGAAGCCCGCCCCGAAGCACTCCCGCGCCCGCCCGGCCGCAAAGGCCTGCACCTGCGCCGCGCTGAACGCCCGCCGCCCCGTCGGCACCGCCGACACCGGCCGCCCCGCGCCACGCAGAGCCGGCGCGGCCTCCGTTGCCGCGTCCCAAATCACGCCGTCCGAATTCGCCAGTTCCTCGTCGGTGAAAAATCCCGCCTGCCCGTGCCGCACGCTCAGCCGCACCTCGCCGTCGACCCGCAGGTCGTAATGGAAGAAAAACATCCGGATGCCGCCCAACTGCGCGTGCCCGTCGATGTGGATGTCGAACTTCAGCGTGTCGCCCACTTTCGGCAGCGGCCCCTTGATCTCCGCCTCGCAGCCCAGCAGCCGGTACGTCCGCTCGCTGCGGTTGAGCAGGTCGATCCCCATCCACGAAATGAGCAGCAGATCGGCCTGGCCCGACTCGATCGTGATGCCCATCGGCATGTAACCCTGGTGCAGATACCACGC
>CAJAYO010000201.1 GCA_903948415.1 uncultured Opitutia bacterium
GAGGCCTCGGCCGAAAAGCCGTCGGCCCCTTGAGCTTCGCCAGTTCAGGTGCCCGTGCGATTTTCAATGTTTAGCATACTCGAAGCGATCGACGACTTTGCCGGTATCGTAAAGTAACGTCTTCGGATAGTACGCCTCGTCAAAAGGGCGGGGCCGCGTCGGGCCGCCCCAAGTTGAGTTTTCCCGGCGGCCCCAAAGGCGGCGGGCCCAGTGCGGACCGCGGAGTGGATCCCTCGTTCGGTTCATCCAGGCGAGCAATTCGTCGAGCAATCGCTCCCGTTGGGACGCGATCGCCGGATCGTTGATCAAGTTTTTCAGTTCGAGGGGATCCGTCGAAAGATCGTAGAGTTCGTCGGTGTCGAGCAAGTTGACGACCAGTTTGTAGCGCCCGTCTGAGGCGCATCGCATCGGCGCGAACGCCCCAAAACCGTCGTGATCGATTTCAAATCGATTGAATTCCAGAAACACAAAATCGTTGGTGCGATGATCCGGGGCACGCATCTGGCTCAGCAGTGAACGCCCCTGGAGAATCGCGGGAACGGCCAGCCCGAAGTAGTCCAGCAGCGTGGGCACCAGATCGATGTGTGATATCGGAGCGTTGGAGATCGAATGGGCGGGCGCGACGCCGGGCCAACGGACGATAAACGGGATGCGGACAATTTCTTCATACATGCACGGGCCTTTGCCGAAAAGACCATGGCTGCCAAACATGTCGCCATGGTCACTGGTGTGGATGACGAGCGCCCCGGGCGTTTCGGCGTCGATCGCCTCCAGCACGCGGCCAACTTGCGAATCGCAAAAGCTGTTGCATGCGAAATGCTGCGGGTGGCGCAGGTGGGACTGACCTCCGGCGCGAACCAAACTGGTCTGCTGGGAGGCGGTGTGTCGGGCCCATTCCCGCTGGGATTGCGGTTTGTCCGAAAGCGGATCGTCCGCATTGGGCACGGGGAAGAGGAATTCGTCGAATGCGCTGGCGTAGGGTTCGGGCGCGATGAAGGGGTGATGCGGTTCGTCGATTGACACGACCAACAGAAAATCGCGATCGCGATGCGCGCGGATGAATTCCCGTGCCCGTTCGGCAATCCGCCAGGCATGGGTGAAGTCAGCCGTGATTCCGTGCTCCGCCACGCCCTGCGCATCCAACACGCGCCGGGAAAGCGCGCGCGCTTCGTCGTTCGGCAATGACTCGAGGTAGTTTCGTCCGTCCATCCAATACGCGGGGTCCCAGCCCGGAGGACACCGTCCGTCACCGAAGTAGTCACTGCCGTCCAAATGCCATTTGCCGATGTAGCCGGTAGCGAATCCTCCATCGCGCAGGCGCTGGCCGAGGGTAGGCAAATCGAGGTGCGGTGCCATATCGTTCCCGAGGACGCCGTTGCTGTGGGGATAGAGCCCGGTGAACAGCGCCGAGCGCGCCGGACCACAGACGGGCGCACAGGTGTAGGCGCCGTCGAACCGCACGCCTTCAGAGGCCAGTCGGTCGAGGTTGGGAGTGCCCAGCGCCAAGTCCGGACGGTAGCAACCGACGCAGTTGGCGCCTTGGGTATCGATGAGGAAGAGAACGGTCTGTCGTTTAGCCATGTGAAAAATGGTGGGGGATTACGGCCCTTGAGCTGCCGGGCGGGGTGAGCAGAGTTCGCCGCCCCGGGAGCATGGGGTGCGGCGATTTTCGCCAGAGTGGCGCATCACTCCTGACGCGGGTTAGGTCTGGCGGCGGCGGCGGCGGTTTTGCGGAAGGACTGGCGATACATGGTCGGCGTACGTTGCGTGATCCGCTTGAAAAGGCGGCAGAAATA
>CAJAYO010000202.1 GCA_903948415.1 uncultured Opitutia bacterium
AGGTGGGCCAGGCCCTTGGCCAGGCGATAGAGTAGCGCCGGGTCGGAGGGATGGCCGCCCTGTGCAACGCGTGGTCGAGTGCCGGCACTGCCAGATCTGTCGCGACGACGTGGAGAAAGTTTCGCGTGCGAATGCCGTGCGCCGCGACAACGCGGTCGGCGGGGGGCGATGGCGCATGCGCCGGGATCCAGCGCGGCCGGCGCTCCGGGGAGAGCGGGGCAAATCCGCTGGCGCACCCAGCCCGGGCGTTTCGCATCGGCTTCACCGAGGCTGGCTGTGACGGTGCCGATGGTCCTCGTGGCGAGGTCGGCCGGTGTCGGCGGTTCGCAAACAAGAAGCGCGGCCGACGACGGGCGGGGTCCCGCGGAATGGGGCCGGAGGGCGCAAACGGAATAGCCCGCCTACCGGAGCGAGGCAGGCCGGGATAATGATCGGCCGCCGCGGCGGTAACTTAAGCCCGCCCGCGCGGCCGTCAGCGCGGAAGGGCGCGATACTCGTCGCCACCCCGGAGGGCCGCGCGGACTTTCGCGTCGTCCCAGCCTTTTTGCAGCAGCAGCCGGACGTAATTGTCCAGGCCGGCGGGGTCGGGTTCGCGTCGCAGCACATCGCGGTAGGCGCGCGTGACCGTGTCGCGGGCGCGGAACTCGGCGCCCTCCCGGCTGCGCCGCAGTTCGGCGCGGAGTTCCGGTTCCGTCATCCCGCGGCCCAGCGCGCGGGAGTAGGCGCCGACGCCGGACGGGTCGGGGTCACGGCCGAGTTCTTCGCGGTAGACGCGGCGCACAAGGGCGTCGAGGTCGCGTTCCTTGAACTCGGGACTGCGGCGAAAAACATCGCGCAGCTGTTCCTCGCTCCAACCGGCGTCGAGCAGGCGGCCGGCGTAAAAGCGGAGCCCGGACGCGTCGGGCTCGCGGCCGAGGAAATCGCGGTAGGCGGCGCGGACCGCGCGTTCGGCGTCCCGGCGCTCCCACGCGGTGAACCCATTTGTGCCGCGGCGGACGCGGTCGACCTGAAGCGAGGAGATGGTCCTGTTCCAGCTCGAGGGCGAGCGCTCGCCGAGGGAAAAGGCGCTGAGGTCGGGCGTGTCGCGGTTCACCCAGGTGAAGGCGCCGCGAAACTGGGAGTTTTCGAACACCGCGACACGCACCGGGCCTTCGAGCCGGACTGAGGCGATGCGGTCGTTGAAGGGGCGGCCGCGTTGGTCGCGGATGAACTCGAGGTTTTCGGCCGTGGCCCCGACGTCGATGACGAGGCATTCGCCGCGGTAGCCCGGTTCGGTGTAGAAGAGCGCGCGGCCTGCGGGGGGCTGGGCGGGCGCGTCCACGACGACGAGACCCGCGGCGCAGAGGCTGAGGCCGCGGGAAAGCAGACGGCGGGGGATTTTCATGGGGAACCCCTTCGCCCTCAGGCGTGGCGGCCCGGGAAGGTGAGTTCGGCGACGCCGCTCTTGTCGAGCCCGCCAAGGCCGCGGGCGACCATGCGGTCGAACTGCAATTTCGTCGCGCCGGCGAGGGGCAGATGCAGGCCGGCTTCGGCGCCGAGGACCCAGGCGATGGTCGAGTCCTTGGCCGCGTGAGCGCCGGAAAAATAGCAATCGTGGGCGCGGTTCTGCATGTCCTCGCCGTCGGTCTTGAGGACTTGGGAATTGGCCCCGGTCTGGGAGAAAACCTCGCGGAGCATGGCGAGGTCGAGGCCGAGGGCGGCGCCGAGACCGAGGCCTTCGGCGAGTCCGGCGGTATTGATGTTCATGACCAGGTTCACGAGGGCCTTTACCTGCGCGGCCTGGCCGGTGGTGCCGATGTAGCGGAGGGCGGTGCTGAGATTCGCGAGGATGGGTTGCACGCGGACGAAGGTTTTCTTCGCACCGCCGCACATCAGATAGAGGGTGCCGTTGCGGGCCTGCGGAATCGAGGAGGCCATGCAACCTTCGAGCGTGACGGCGCCGGCGCGCTTGGCGCGGCGCTCGACTTCGACGTGGAGCTTGGGGGTGAGGGTCGCGCAGTTGATGAAAATTTTTCCTTTCGCGCCGACGAGCAGCGAGTCACCGGTCAGGCCGAAGACGGCGAGTTGGGCGGCGTCGTCGGTGACGACGGTGAAAATCACGTCGGCCGCGGCGGTGATGGCGGCGAGGGTGGGGGCGTGTTTCGCGCCGATTTCCCGGGCGAGCGCGGCGGCGGACGGGGCGTGGGTGTCGTAGACGGCGGTGACGGCGTAGCCGCAGTCCTTGAGGCGACGGGCCATGTTGGCGCCCATGCGGCCGACTCCGACGAAGGCGATTTTTTCAGTAGCAGCCATGGTGAGGTGTGAGCGGGTTTTCTGAGGGACGACGGT
Source organism: uncultured Opitutia bacterium (assembly GCA_903948415.1). GTDB lineage: Bacteria > Verrucomicrobiota > Verrucomicrobiia > Opitutales > Opitutaceae > GAS368. The sequence goes on from CAJAYO010000202.1 coordinate 2,329, forward strand.
TAGCGGGCAAAAAACGGATTGTGCTGTTTCTCCTGGCCGAGCGTGGTGACGGGCCCGTGGCCGCAGGCGAGGACGGTGTCGCGGGGGAGGGTGAGGATTTTTTCGCGGTTGTTGCGATACTGTTCGGCGAAGTGGGTGGCGCTGCCGCCCATCGAGCTGGCGAAAATCGCGTCGCCCACGACCGCGAGCGGCCAGCTGAGGCCGGTCAGGTAGTACGTGGTCATGCCCGGCGAATGGCCGGAGGTGAGGAGCGTCTTGATGGCGATCGGGCCGAGGTGAAAGTGGGCGTTTTCCTTGAAGGTCTTGGCACCGGCGAGGGGGGCCGGCTCGAGTTCGCTCGCCCAGACTTCGGCCTTGGTTTCGGCGGCGAAGCGCGCGAGGTCGGCGACGTGGTCGTCGTGCGTGTGGGTGAGAAAGATATAGCGCAGGGTGAGCCGCTCGGCGCGGATGAGGTCGAGCATGGGCTCGCAGGTGGCGCCGGTGTCAAAGGCGGCGGCGACCTTGTTGCGCCCGTCCCACACGACGTAGCTGTTCACGGTCATGTCCTCGTGGGGCGTATTGAAGGCGGCGAAACCGCTGGGGAAAATCGGCTGCTGCGGATACCAGCGCTTGTGGGCGAGGGCTTCGAGCGCCGCGCCGGAGAGCTTAAGCGGGCGGGCGACGCTGTGGATGACGGCGTCGAGGGGCTCGCCGGCTTTGACGGCGGCGAGATCGGCCAGGGAGACGGAGGCCCGCTGCGCGAGGTCTTCGTCGGAGATATTTAGGCCACGCTGGGTCTTGTTGATAACGTCGTTAAAATTGTCTTCGAGCGGAATGCGGGCCATGGGGGGAGTAAAGCCCGGCGGGGCGGCGCGCCGAGATAAAACTGGAGTTTCCGCGCCGGGGCCGGCTAGCCTGCGGTCTCGCCCATGCTCGTCCACGGCATCCTCAATCCGCAGCTGCTGTCCCTGCTTGCCCGGGTGCGGCACACCAACACGCTCGTGATCGCCGACCGCGGATTTCCGTTTTGGCCGATGGTGGAGACGATCGATCTGTCGCTCGTCGACGGTGTGCCGACGGTGTTGCAGGTGTTGGCGGCGGTGCGGCAGAATTTTGTGGTCGGTGAGGCGTGCATGGCGGAGGAATTTCTCCAGGTGAACCCGGCGGCGACGCGCCAAGCGTATGCGGCGGCGTTCAGCGGGGTGCGCGTAACGCATGAGCCGCATGTGGATTTGAAGCGGCGCGTGCCTGGCGCGATCGGCCTGATCCGTTCGGGCGATACGGTGCAGTATGCCAACATGATCTTGGTTTCGGCCTGAGGCCGGAGGCGGCGCGAAGCGGTCGGGGCGACGGTGGCGGGGGCAGGATTTGCCGTTGCCAGCCGGTGACGCGCGCTCCTTTCATCCTGAACTTATGAGCAATCCGTCCGATTATCTCGCTTCACTCTATTCACTCAGCGGCAAAGTCGCTGTGGTCATCGGCGGCACCGGTGAACTTTGCGGCGCAATGGCCGAGGGGCTCGCGGGCGCCGGAGCCGAAGTCGTGTTGGTCGGGCGCAATGAGGAGAAGGCCAGGCCGCGCCTCGAGCGCATCCAGGCCGCGGGTGGCCAGGGGTATTTCGTGGCCGCCGAGGCGAGCGAAAAGGCCCCTCTGCAGCAGTTGCTGGCCACGGTGCTCGCGCGCTCGGGCAAGGTGGATATCGTCGTCAACGGTGCGGGCACGAACTCGGCGACGCCGTTTTTCGACATCGCGGAGGATGAGTTCGATCGCATCGTGAACCTGAACCTCAAAGGCGTGTTTCTGGGCTGTCAGATTTTCGGCAAGTATCTCGTCGACCGCGGCGAGGGCGGCTCGATTATCAATC
>CAJAYO010000203.1 GCA_903948415.1 uncultured Opitutia bacterium
ACACCATGAAATCAAGCACCCACGACCAAGCCGCCGGAACGGTCAAAAAAATCACCGGCACCGTCAAAGAAGTTACCGGCAATCTGATCGGCAACCCCCGTCTGGAGGCCGAGGGAAAAGTGGAGAAGGCCGAAGGTCGGATCCAGAAGAAGTTCGGCGAAATCAAACAAGTCCTCGGAAAATAAACGCACGTACTCCCATGAAAACAGTCCAAATCTCCAAGTTCGCAATTCTCCTCGCCGCGACCGGCGCGCTCGCGGTGGGCGGTCTGGTCGGCGGTTGCGCCGCCACGGCCACAACCGAAAGCACCGGACAGTTCGTGGACGATACGGTCATCACGACGAAGGTGAAGAGCGCGCTGCTCGGCGACGAGGCGGTGAAGTCCTTTGCGATCAGCGTCGAGACGCTGAAGGGCGTGGTCCAGCTGAGCGGCTTTGTGGATACGGCGGCGCAGAAAGCGGCGGCCGCACACGCGGCGACGACCGTGCCCGGCGTGCGGGACGTGAAGAACAGCCTGATCGTCAAGTAGGCGTTCGCGCCCGGTCCCGACTCCCGGCGGACAATCATCCGCCGGTTTTTTTGTGCCCGATCGTCGTGGTCAGGCAACGGGGCGGCGGTTTCCGCGCGGGCGGACGGGTAAGAGAACGAGGACGGGAACGGGGAGCGAGAACGAGGGGCCGAGGCGGGGGGGAATGCCCACGGCCCAAGGACGAATGCCCAAGGACGAATGCCCACGGCCCAATGACTCATGCCCAAGGACGGATGCCCAATGACGGAGGTGGCAGCCGTGGCAGGCAGGTTAGAGCGGCAGTTGGTGAGGCCGAGCGCGCGGGAGAGGCGGGCGAGGCGGGCGAGGAGGCGGGGGGCGTTGGGGCGGGCGAGTTCGTGTGGCCAGATGCGGCGGACGCGCCAGCCCATGGTGCGCAGGGTGCGGGTGACGAGGCGGTCGCGGGTGCGGTTGGCGGAATTTTTTCCCTCCAGAAGGCGGCGTTCGTTTTCGGCGACGTGGCGTGGAGGGGGCAGCCGGGTCAGAAGCCGCCGTCGACGAAGACGGCGAGGCGGTGCGGGCGGGAAAACACCGTCGGGTTTTGCTGTCGGTGACCGATCGTTTCGTCACCCCAAGATGGCGTGCGTGATCACGGGGCCCAGGGTGAAAAATTGGGATGCTTTTTCTCCAGCCAAGCGATCACATCTTCGCGCAGTTCGCGGGCGAAGGCGGCGAGTTCTTTTGCTTCCTTGGCGCTCACCTGCCCCGGCGCATCGTATTCGGCGGTGTTACGCTTGGCGCGGCAGGTGTCGAGGTAGTCGGCGTCTGACTGGCGTGGGGCACCAAGTATGAGGGGCAAGGCTTGCAAGGTGCGGTAGTGCGCGAGGTTTTTCTCGGGGCGCCAGCCTTCGGCGTAGACCAAAACGGTGCAGAGTTTCAGCGCCGCGTTGTAGGCGATGCCAAACTGCCAGTCGGCCGAAAGCCCGCGCGTGGCGTCTTCCAGATCGCGATCAACGATGGCGAACAGGTCGGCGATCTGCTGCCGGGAAGTTTGGTGGGGCCGAAGCCACCCGGCCTTAGCCCAGTCGTGCAAGCTCATGGTCGTTTCCCTTGATGAAAAGTTTCCTGTTGGCGAGCACGTCGCGGAGGAAGGCCTTCTTGGTCCGGTCGCGGGCGAAGTCGGCGGCGGTCATGGTAACCGGATTGATTTCGCGACCTAGCTGTTCGGCGGCCTGGCGCAGCCGCGGGGCCAAGGCGCGCAAACCCACGTCGCCGATCACCATCAGATCGACATCGCTCCCCGCCTTGCCGGCTTCGGCAGCGAGCGAGCCGAAAACGAAGGCCAGTTCGATGCCGGGCACGTCGCACAGGGCCTCCGCCAGCACCTCGCGCAAGCCGGCGGTTTTCAGCACGAGCTGGCGGAGATCGGGGAAGAGCGGGTGGGCGGCGTTGGCGCGAAAGTAAAGGCGGTTCCCGTCGCGGCGGCTGAGCAGCAGATCGGCGGCGCGGAGCTTTTCCACCTCGGTTTGCAGGGTGCCGAGTGAGAGCCCGCACTGCCGGGTGAGTTCGCGCAGGTGCAGCTCGCGGCCTTCCTCGGCAAACAACAGCCGCAGGACCTCGGCGCGCACCTGAGGGAAGAGGATTTCGAGCAGGCTCATTTGTATGGTTAAAACATACACTCGTATGGATTAACCAGTCAATGTCGTTTTGATCGGTCAGCCCGGCAGCGAGGCGGACTTTGACCACGGGTGGCGCAGAAGGCGCGGGTGCCGGATAGCAAACTGGCGGACGAGAAACCATGAAACCGGCCGAACCCACGAAAACTGGAAGAGCAGAGCGGGGCCGGCGGAACACCCGGGGCGATGCGGAAGCGTTGAATCCCGGCGTCAGCCGAGCGCGCGGGAGAGGCGGGCGAGGAGGCGGGGGGCGTTGGGGCGGGCGAGTTCGTGTGGCCAGATGCGGCGGACGCGCCAGCCCATGGTGCGCAGGGTGCGGGTGACGAGGCGGTCGCGGGTGCGGTTGGCGGAATTTTTTTCCTCCAGAAGGCGGCGTTCGTTTTCGGCGACGTGGCGTGGAGGGGGCAGCCGGGTCAGAAGCAGCCGTCGACGAAGACGGCGAGGCGGTGCGGGCGGAAGACGAATTCCGGTTTCACTCGGAAGGAGCAAGCGGACCCTGGCGAGGCGGGGCCGCGGAGCGTGGCGCCGCGCCGCCAGCCGGTGATGCCGTGTATGCGGAAGAGCGCGAGGAGGCGCA
>CAJAYO010000204.1 GCA_903948415.1 uncultured Opitutia bacterium
CGAGCGTAGGCGCGTGCTCGGGCAATCCGCCGACCGCGTGCGCGCCGGGCTCGCGCGCGCCACCGCGCGGACCGGCCAACCCGTCGCCGGCTACGCCGACCTCACGGTGCGCCACATTGCCGATCTGACCGGCCTCGACGAAGCCGCCGCCGCCCACGCCCGGCAGCGCGACTTCAGCGAGACCCTCATCGACCAATGGTCGCCCGCCCAATGGTCCGCGTTGGAGGCCGCCCTCTCCGCCGAGGGATTGATCTGCCGGCATGGCGGCCGCTTTCGGACGGTCACCGGCAGCGAGACCGACAAAGGCCGGGCCGCGCGCCTGGTCGCGGGACTCTTCTCCGTCGCGCTCGGCCAAACGGTCGTGACCGCGGGCATCGGCGACAGCGCCAACGACGAAGGCCTTTTGACCGCCGTCGACCACCCGTATCTGGTCGCCCGCGGGGCCCAATCGTGGGCCGAACTCGACGTCCCCGGCCTCGTTCGCACCTCCGCCCCCGGCCCCCTGGGCTGGACCGAAGCGATCCGGCACCTGCTCGCCACGCGGCGGGTGTGAGCGACCCCGCGAGCCCCCCCCCTGAAACCGGCCCCATTTCTCCCTGACAAAAATGTCAGCGACCCACACTCGCCGCCCTTGCCCGCCGCCCCCTTCGTTCATTTCGGCCAGCTTGGGTGGAGGAGTCTCGCCGCGCTGCAACGGCCGGGCTCCTCCACTTCGCCGGCCCCGCCCCAGCCCGCATGTCCTCCCCTTCGTCCTTCCCTGTGCCCCACCGCCGCGCGCCCCGCGTTGGCCGGCTCGCGACCGTCCTCCTCGTCGTCTTGGCCCTCGTCCCGGTGATCTACATCGGCCTCCGCGCCACCGAGGCCGGCCGCAACGTCGCCTACTGGGACGAATTCGAAACCGCCCTCGCGCTGATCATGCGCCTGCACTCCGGCGTCGCCCCGACGGCTTTCGTCCAGGAACTGTTCTCGGTCAACAACGAGCACCGCATGGTCATGAGCCGGTTGCTTTTCACCGCCAGCTACGGGCTCACCGGCACCGTGAATTTTTCCGTCATCAGCCTGCTCGGAAATCTCTGCCTCGTCGCGCTGTGCGCCATCCTCATCGTCGGCGCCCGCACGGCCGCCCGCCGTCTCCGGCTCGGCCTCGTCCTCGCGCTCGGCCTGTTCCAGCTCGAAAACTATGAGAACTTCCTCTGGTCGGGCTCCTCCATCGATCATTTCCAAGTGCTGCTCTATGTGGGCGCGACCGTCACCGCCCTCGCCCACGGCACGCGCACCGCGTGGCTCCTCGCCGGCCTCTGCGCCGTGCTCGCGACGCTGACGCTCGCCCATGGCCTGTTGGTCTGGCCGCTCGGCGCCGTGCTCCTCTGGCGCGCCCGCCGCACGCCGCACCTCGTAGGCTGGGGCGCGCTGGCCCTGCTCGTCGTCGGCGGTTACGCGCTGGGCTTTTCCGTCAACGGCGGGCACCGCTTCGCCCACCTCAACCTCGCCGGCGCGCAGGAAATCCTCCGCTACTGGCTCACGCTGCTCGGCACCGGCCCCGCGCTCGGCCACACCGGTCTGGCCCCGTGGCTCGGCGTCGCCCTCCTCGCCACGCTCGCCTGGCTCGGCACCCACGGCGCGCTCCGCCGCGAACGCGTCGCCTATCCGCTCGCATGGTTCGGCGTCGCCGCCCTCGCCCTCGTCGCCGTCGGCCGCGCGGAACAGGTCGGGGGACTCGTCATGTCGCGCTACGTGATCCTCGGCACACTCGCGTGGAGTCTGACCGCGTTCATGCTCCTGGAGCGTTTCTCCGATCCCCGCCGCCCGCTCGCCGTGCTCGCGGGATGCCTCCCCGTCCTCGTGCTCTTCAATATTTCCGCGAATCGCGCCTACGCCTCGTCCGCCGATTCGTGGCTCGACTGCCGGGACATCGCCGCCGCCCGTTTCAAGCAGCACGGCGTCGACGGTCGCGGCAATTTCGCCCTCTCGCCCATGCCCGCCCGCGCGACCGCGTTGCTGCACGAAGCCGAACGCCGCGGCGTCTACCGGATGGGCCCGGTGTGCCTGCCGCGTTCGTTTCCCGCGGCCGCACCCAGCGAACGGATCGTCGGCCGCGTCGACGAACTCACCGTCAGCGACCGCTCCGCTTTCGTGCGCGGCTGGGCCGTCATCCCGGGCGTGCGCTCGAAGCGCGGACATATTCACCTGGTGCTCCGGTCCGCCACCGCCACGCACATCTTTTCCACCGTCAGCACCCAACGCCCCGACGTGGCCGCCAATCTGGGCGATCCCCACCTCAACCGCAGCGGCTACCTCTTTGCCCGCCGGCGCGACAGCCTGCCCACGGGCGACTACCAAATCGGGTTTCTCATCAAGCACGGTGGCACCTCGGAATATCTCATGACCGACCAACGGCTCGTCCTGCCGGACGCCCGCATGGTCGCCGGCGGACAATGAGCCCGGTTCCGTCCGGCAGCCCCCGAAAAGTCTCGCCGCCTCGGCCACCGTCAGGACGCCCCCCCATTTTTCCACCGGCGTTATTTCCGCGGGGTCGGAGTGGCCCAACCGCGCGGCCTTCTCCCCAAATCTCGCTCTGGTCGGTCCCGCCGCTTTCCCTTGGCTCACGCTGGCGACGTTGCGCGCAATTCTCCGGCGGCGGCGTCTACCCGGCCTCGCGCCGCCGGCTGGCTGGGCCCTCGCCTTCGCCTCGGTCGGCCGGTTGACCAACCCGCTGGCGTTTTCCCCCGCGCAGTTGGTTTTTCGGGACACAAATCGGCGTGGTATTTTTGTCTGGGCCGCCGTCCCGCTGCTCCTCGCGGCCCAAAGGTCCCGTTCGGGGCGCGAGCGTCGGCGCCGAACAACCGGCACGCTTGCGCCCGCGTGGGGGCTGACGGCCAGCCTCGTCGCGCCGCGCCCCGCGGCCGGTGAGCGGGTCGCGCCCAACGACCGGTGCCGAATCCGCCCGCGCCCGCCCCACCGCTCGCCCCGTGCTTTCCGTTCAGCGCCGGCGTCGGCCGAAACCTCCGGCTGCCGGCTCTCACCCTACCAGCGAAAAACCAGGGGCCCGTTCGTCAACTCGACCGGCGGACCCAGCAGGGCTTCATCGAGGGCGGCTTGGTCCAGTTTCCAAATGAAGATCGTGTGGCCAACATGGTGCGCCGGACGGCCCTTCGCCCGCAGCCACGCACACAACCGCGCGAAGCGCAGCTGCCGGTAAACATAGAATTCTTTTCGCCAAAAATCCGGCCCATGAACCTTCACTGACGCTTCCCATGTCCGCGCCCGCGTGCTCGCGGGTTGCAGTGACTCCAAGTTCGACCGTACCTGCCGGTAGGAGCGCTCGCTCTCGTGGCTCCATCCGCCAAGCAATGCCGTATAGACTCCCTGATACAACGACGCGCTGATGGCGTAGTAGCCCGGCCCAATTGGCGTCGAAGAGGTGGTGCGGACCACGTCAAAAAAACCCGGCAGGCGCCGCGCTTTGATTCCGTAGTAGCCGGGATCGTCGGTGCCAAAGTAGGCCAAATAAACCGGAACCTCTCCCCGCGGATCGTGGCGCTCCAACCAGCGCTTCAACCCCGGCAGATCCATCCCCCAGTCCAGCGAACTGTCCACCAGCCGCGTGTAGCCTTTCGCCGGGCCGCCGGCCTGCGCTCCGAAATAAGCGAGATAATCCGGTCTCACCGCCCACGAATCCCAGCCCATCCACCCCAACAGCGCAGCCAAGGCCGCCCGCCCGCCCGCCGCCTGGGCCCACCGCACCGCGCCTCCCGCAAAAACGAAGAGCGCCGGATACACCGGCAGCACGTGCCGATGCCCAATATTGATATTCTGGGTCATCGCCACGGCCAGATACACCCCGCCCAGCGCGATCACCGGAAATAAATCGTAGGCCGATGGGTGCGTCGAGCCCTCGGGCCGTTCGCGTCGCCTTCGCCACCCGGACCAAAGGAAAAATCCCGCCGCCCCCACTAACCCGAGCAGCGACGGCGACGACTTTACCCACAGCGTGTAGGGGAAAAAACTGCGCCACCCTCCGGCCCTCCATTCACCGCCCATAAATGCCGGCAGGCTGCCGGTGTTCCCGACCAACTCGTCGAGCCCCCGCTGAAATCCCTCGGGAAAAAAGTGCGTCCGCTCCGCCCAGTCCGCCGCCGCCGCGAAGGCCGAAATTGCGGAGTCGCCCGGTTCCGGCGGGCTCGAAAACGGTCCGGTCTCACTCGGGCCCGACCGGGCCTCATAGCGGAATCCATTGTGCGCCCAGATCGCCACCCAACCGCCGACGCCGTGGAGCAACACCATCGCCCCGATGACGGCCACCTGCGGCCGCCTACCGACCAATTCCCAGCGCCGACCACGCCACGCCACCCCCAAGCTTCCTCCGGCCCAGAGCCTCACGGCCACCAGTGCGACCGTAATCGGGATAATCACCAGCGCCGACAACTTCGCCAAAACCAACAGGCCCACCACCCCCAAACTCACAACCCCACGCGCCAAGGTCACCTCGTGCAGCAAGCCCCAGACGCACCGCGTGGAGGCCAGCAGCAACAGCGTTACCGCCATGTCGGTGGAAACGATCGCGCCCAACGCCAACATGTGCGGACTCAACGCGAACAACCCAAGGGAAACCAGTCCGCCTGCCGTGCCGAACAATGCACGCGACCACGCAAACACCAACCAACCCGCCACCACCCCGAGCACCACCACCATCGCCCGGCCTTGGCGCAGCAAGCTTTCCGGCTGGTTGCCGACGTCGAAGAAGAATCGCCGGCCCAGCTCGTAAGCGTCGCCGCGCCTCCAGGCCGGATCGTCCCGGTCGACGAAATTCGGCCGCGAAATCAAATACGGCAACGTCGCCCACCGTTTGATGAAATCGCCGTTGGCCCCCTCGATCCGATAATCCGCATTGAGCCAGACATTGTAGCCCACGGCCAATTGCTGCGCCTCATCGAAGGAGCATCCCTTCCCCAACGATGCCGTATACGCCATCGCCGCGTAGGCGACCAGCAGAGCGACGACGCACATCCGCGTCCACCCCCCGAGGGGGCGGGATGGGGTCGCAGGGGGCGCGACATTTTTTTGAAAGCAAAGCAGCCGCCGCGAACGCTCGGGCGCGCCAGATAGGGGTAAAACTCGCAACATCACTCAGGAGTGGGAACGCCACGTTTTCATCTCCCCGACCAAGAACAATCGAAGCCGCCTGACATTCCTGTCAGCACCCCACGTGCACCCACCCTTCGCCTCGCCTCACTGGCTCGGCCAAGTCAGGCGAAACGTGCTGCCGCCCCC
>CAJAYO010000205.1 GCA_903948415.1 uncultured Opitutia bacterium
AGCCGGCGGCCGATCAAGTAGGCTGACGCGGGGTTCACCCAGCGCGTGCGGGAGACCTCCAGCACGGGGTGGCCGCGGCGCGAATACAGTTCGAACACCGGAGAGTGTTTGACTTTGACGCGCCGCGCGAGCCGCGGGCAGGCCAGGTCGAGCAGGTGCGTTTCCCATTTCTCCTGCCAGCTGGGTTCGAAGTCGCTCGGCGCCGCCAACCGATCGAGGGGGGCTGCGGCGAACGCGTGTCGGACGCCGCGTCGGTCCAGGGGAGGGCGGCGGCGGACGCATCGCCGAGGGAGCGTTGGCGGGTGCGGCGGTTGGCGATGCGCCAGCGGGTCAGGGCATCAACCAACTGCGGAACGAGCCGCGCGCGGGATTCGCTTCGAACTGATGGATGGTTTCGGCGAGGCGCGGGAAGGCGTCCGGGGTGACATCCGCGGCGTCCGCATGCGAGAGTCCGGAGCGGCGGCCGAGGCCGGAGGTGAGCGGGCGGTCGATGGGGTGAAATTCGTCCCAGCTGACCTTGTCCGGCCAGTCGCGGACGCGCAGCAGCAGACTGGGGCGGGTGTCGGGATAGGAGGGGGGCCGGAGACGCCGGGGGCAGTCAGGCACGAGATCGGCGGCGCGAGCGTCCCCTCTTTCCGGAAAATGAAATCCGGGAAAGATTTTTGCGAGAAACGGGTTTCGGCGGGGGTTGTATCCCTATGAGCCCGACGCTCGCCCTCCTTCGCTCGAGCGCGGTGTCGCGGGCGGGTGGGAGTGGCGCCCCGGTGCGGCGGGCGACTAATCCCAGTGGCTCGCGGATGGACCCGGCGATTTTGCGCGAAAACCCCGCGGCGCGGCGATCTGGGCGTGTCCGGTTTGCCACTTAAGGTCGCGTGCGCATCGCTTCGTGCGAGGCAAGATTCCCGCTTCCCGTCCGCCCCCATGTCCGATTCGGCCGAGTTCTCGGCCGGCGCGCGCGGCCCAGTCGGGCCCCACGCGGCGACCACCGGGGTGTTTCCGACGAAGGCCCGGCTTCACCGGGCGTTTATCCGCTACAGCCGTGCGGATCCGCCGTGGGCCAACTGGCTGCTGAAAAAACTCGAGGGCGACGGCCAACGCGAACTCCAGCGGCGCAATCGGCGGCTGCCGCTGATCACGGCGGCGTCCGTCGTGGCATGGTGCCAGCCCACGCCCGGGTTTACCGCGGAGAGATCGAACCGGCGCGCCAGCTCGCCCAGCGGATCGCCGCCACCATTTTTCGGTACGCGGCTTAAGCTGAAGTCACCCAATGGGGTGCTGTCGGTGCGGGTCCGTCCGGAGCGCAATCCGAAAAATCGGCGTACGGCATGGCTACGGCGAAACGTTCCAATCCCGGGCGGGTCATTCCCCTCCGCTTCAATTCGGCCACTGGCACGGTGAACGCCAACCCCGCCACCGCCACGGGCCCGAACTGCACCTGGCCGTGGACGCTCACGGGTGGAGGGTCGAGGAAGGACAGTCCATGGATCACATTCGCCGGCGGGAGCGGCGTCTTTGGCGCCCCGGGCAAGACCGGCAACGTCGTATCGATAACCGATGGGAATGGGGACAACCTCACGTGCAGCCACTTGATTTCGGATCACGCGCCGCTCGGCGCGAAGAAGAACGGGTTGGTCGTCGATCCTGAAATCCAGAATTCGGCTGACCCCCAACCGGTGCAGACCGTGAACAACCCTGGCCATACGGATCAGGCCGAGTTGTTTGCCGCCTCTTCCGGTTTCTGGGTTGCGCGATCGGCCCGCTCCTTCCGTTTGGCGGAGGAGCGGCCGTTTTTACGCCTCGCACTTCAGCACGTAGACGGCGCCTTTTTCGGAGCCGATGGCGAGGAGGCGATCGTCGGGGGACCAGGCGAGTTTCGTCGCGGCGCCGGGCATCTTCACGGTGGCGCGGAGGGGCTTGGGGCGCTCGGGGCTCCAGAGTTGCACGACGCCGTCGGCGCTCGCGGTGGCGAGGAGGCCGTGGGTGTTTTGAAAGGCGAGGGCGCAAATCGGCGCGTCGTGCGGGAGCATGGCGGGTTCGCGGCCTTCGGGGCCGTCGCCGCTGCAATCCCAGATGCAGGCGTCGCGGCCGCCGCTCGTGGCGAGCCAGCGCGAGGTGTAGTCGTAGGAGAGGTGTTTCACCTTGGTCTCGTAGCCGCTCATGTGGAGCTCGATGTCTTTTTCGGGAATCCAGAGGTGGACGGACGGGTCCTGGTTGCCGGAGACGAGCCAGCGTTGGTCGGGGGACCAGACGAGGGCGTGGATGCCGTTGGCGTAGGGAAATTCTTTTTGGAGGAGAAAGTCGTCGGTGTCCCAGAGTTGCACGCCGCCGAAGTGCGCGGCGGCGATGCAGCCGCCCTGGCGCGGGCCGGCGAGGGCGGTGATGGTTTTGGCGGCGGGTTTAAAGGTGTGGGCGACGGTGGCGTCGGGGCGGAGGGCGCTGAGGTTGCGGCCGGAGGAGGCGAACAGAAGTTGAGCGCTGAGCGCTGAGAGCTGGGAGTGATGAGCCGGCGACGGATCACGGGTCGGGAGAGCCGTGCCACTGGGAACCCAGACGAGGTGGTCGACCCAGTCGCGGCCGAGGGGGGCGGTGGCGGTGTGTTGGCCGGCGGTGGCGTCCCAGAATTTGACGGAGCCGTCCTGGCCACCGGTGGCGAGGACGAGTTGAGCGTTGAGCGCGGAGGGCGGCGAGCTGAGCGCGGAGGGCGGAGCGGTGGGCTGCCAGGCGAGGCAGTTGGTGCCGCCGGGGTGACCGGGGAGTTCGTGGAGTTTCTTACCGTCGGTCGCGACGTAGAGGGAGACGGGGCCGGCGGAGCTGGCGGCGGCGAGGAGAAAATCCTCCCGGGCGGGAAAGCCCGGGCCGCTCCACGCGAGGTCGATGGCGTAGTCGTCGAGTTGGGCGGCCCAGTGTTTGGTGAGTTGCATCGGAGGAAAGTGCGCGGTCGCAGCCTGACACCTGACGAAAGAGAACGAGAAAGAGGAAGGCGAAAGATTCTGAGGCTGCCCGAAGTGGCCGATGGGAGGGGCGACGTGGCGGCGCGGGAGGGCCGGGTGATGGAAAAATCCGACTGAAAGATGTTTTTTTGCTGCGGACGGCGGGGTCGCCGATCGCGGCGAGGGAAGGGACGTGCGTGGGGCAGCGGCGGCGATGGGGGAAGCGGATCGCGTTGGGCTTCGAAGAGGGACAGGGGCTCGCGGTCCACCTGATGATCGCGGGCCGGGGGCAGGGGAGCGGGGGGGGAACGGCGGGGCGGAAGACGCTCGCGACGTTGTTCTTCGCGGGCGGGCGAGCGCGGGGCCCGCGCCGAAGCCTTACGGGATGCGCAGAGCTGTTTTCTCCGCGGAGGGGAAATCGGCGGGAACGGGCTGGGTGACTTGGCCGGTGGCGGCCCACTCGGTGCCGCGCTGCACGGTGGCGATGAAGCCGGCGCAGACCAGCGGGAGGTAGGGCGGGAGGTCTTTTGGGCCGACGTGACCGAGCGTGGTGTGGAAGACGCGGCCCTTGCCGTAGGCGATGGTCATGAGCATCGGTTCGTTTTCGCCGGTGGCAGTGGGGAACTTGGCTTTGTCGGGGGTGGCGGTGGCGAGCACGGTGACATGCTTCGCGGGACCGCGCAGGCGGCTGTAGATCTCGTCGGCCGCGTGGAGCCAGACGGGCGGGAGGCCGCGCATGATGGGATGATCGTGGGTGCAGGTGGTCACGGCGAAATCGTGGCGCGCGGGATGGGTGGCGCCGCCGGGGGTGGTCGCGTCGAGGACGATCCGGCCGTCGCGCCAGCGGATCATGGGGCCGAAGGTGAGGTCGCGGGCGCCGATGGAGCCGTCGGCTTTCAGGCCCCAGCCGCCGACGCCGATCATTTCGTTCCATTCTTTCCAGTAGGGAAACGCGTTGTCGGTGTCGTGGATGGAGACGAGACCGCCGCCGTTTTTCATGTAGTCGACGAAAGCGGCCTTGGTGGCGGAGGGCCATTCGTCGCCCTCGTAGATCATGACGACAGCGGCGTAGGCGGAGAATTTCGGTTTGAAGCCGGACATGTCGGCGCCCTGCGTGGGGGTGAGGACGACATCGACGGTGAAGCGGCCGGTCTGCTCGAGGTAGGTTTTGACGAGCGGATAGCTCTTGAGCCAGTCGTGGTATTTGGAGGACTGACCGGTGAGGAGCATGACCTTCTGCACGGGTGCGGCGAGGAGGCTGGTGGCGGTCAGCGCGAAGGCGAGAAAGGCGGTGGCGAGTGAGCGGGGTAGAATGGACATAAGAGAGGGAGCGGAGCGGGAGAGGAAATGACCAATGACCAAGGACCAAGGATCGGGCTAGTATCCCGTAACAGCTACAGTTTCGGATAAAGTCTGAGGAGTTTGATCCGGGCGTCGTCGGTGGTGAAGCGCCAGTGGATGGGAGCGCCGCGCGTG
>CAJAYO010000206.1 GCA_903948415.1 uncultured Opitutia bacterium
AAGGTCACCGACACGCCGCCGCGCGTGAATTTTCTGCGCGCGAAACTGCTGCGGCCCGAACACGGTCAACTGGTCGATTTCAAGGGCTGGTTTCGCAAGCTGGAGAAGCCGCTCAAAATCCGCTTCGTCGACCAGCTTTGGGACTGCGACAACTACGCGAATTGTTTCGTGGCCTTCGCCGATCTGCTCGCGCTCAAGGCCGGGGAGACGCGGGGCTCAATGGCCATCGGCTGGGCCACGGTCTTTTACCGGTTTGGCTTCGCCGGCATCCGGGCGGGCGGCGTCCACGCGGTGGTGATGGTCGGGACCAGCCAGGGGCTGTTTGTCATCGAACCGCAGGATGGGACGATGGTCGCGCTCCGGGACTTTCCGAACCGGCACACGATCGAGGAGGTTTATTTCTAGGCGATGAAGCGCCTCCTCGTCGCCCTCCTCGGTCTGGCCTCCGGGCTCGGCGCTGCCGTCGCCCCGGGCAGCCTCCGGTTGCCGGGGTTTCCGTTGCCCGTGCTGGTGCGCGAAGGCGGGGCGCCGAAGGAGTTCGGCGCGACGCGGCTGCTGCGCGAACTGCACCGCGGCGGCATCCATGGTTCCGGCAATTTCGAGACCATGGATGCTGACTACGCGCTGCTGCGCAGCGATTCGCTGGGCAACCTCGCGGCTTGGCTGGAGTCGGCCTGCGGGGCGGTGGACTACGACCTGCTCAAGGCGCGCGCGAAGGGCTACGACGGCGCGGTGTTCGCCCGGCTGCTCGGGGTGGCGACGTCGCTCGCGGCGTTGCGCCAAGGCGACATCACGCTGGCGATGCCGATCGGAGTGCTGACCTGCCGGCGCGACACGGCGTGGGGCGATTTGCCGGGCGACGGCGAGGAGGATGCCTATGTGATTTTCGCCACGGACGCCGGCATTTTGGTCTATGATCCGCCGACGCGCCAACTCGCGCCGCTCGCCGACTTTCCGAACAAGGCGCACATTTCGCGCATCCGGTTCTGAGCCGGGGTCGGGCGGTCACGCGAACACGCGGTCGCGCGGTCGATCGCGGGTGTGGGTGTGGGTGTGGCCCATGCCGGCGAGGAGCGTCGGCACACGGGACCGACCGGGCATGCTCCCCGGGGTCGGAGGTAGGGCGGACTTCAGTCCGCCCTTTGGCGCCCGGGGTATTTGGACGGAAGGCGGACTGAAGTCCGCCCTACTTGGTCCAGAGGTGATCTTGCCAGGAGCGGGCGAGGCCGGCCTTGACGGGGTTTTGATGGATGTAGGCGACGCTGCGTTCCCACTCGTCGTCGCGCATCCAGCGGTCGAACCACTCGCGTTGCCAAAGCGTGCCGGTGCGGCCGAGTGCGAGGTTGATGCGTCGAGCGGTGCGACCTTTCACGCCGCGCATGATCTGGCTCAAATTCAGTTCGCAACCCGACGCGGGCCTGAGGAGCGCGTGCCAGTGGTTCGGCATCAGGGTGAAGTGGGGGGACCGCCACGCCGATGGATTCCAGATGCGCAAACTCGCCGACGATGATCGCGGCGATCTCCGGCCGGGCCAACCACAGTTCGCCGTGTCCGGCGTCGAGCTATCTTTCCATCGTCTGAAAATAACGCCGCTGCTCGGCGGCGAACTGCTCCGACTGCGCCTCGGTGGATTGGAGCGTTGCGTGAATCTCGGCAAGCCGCGCAACCGCCTCAGTCGGCAGACTGTCGTGGCAGCGGACAGTGACGAAGTAGCGCCCGTTCTCGACTTCCCCATGGGGTGGTTTGCCGCGCGTGAACCGGGTGGTGTGGACGACACGCGGCATAAGGGAAGGATCGTGGCAGAGGCGGAGAAACAAAGTAGGGCGGACTTCAGTCCGCCTTCTTTTGTGACGTGAGCGATTTTCGAGTCAGAAGGCGGACGGAAGTCCGCCCTACGCGACTCTCCAACCTCACGCCGTGCGGATCCGGCGCTTCGCGGCGTCGTAGAAGGTCTTCTTGCCCGTGTCGTAGGAGATCACGGCCATGAGGACGGCGACGGCGTGCTGGTAACCGGCGTCGATCGACGCGTTCGGCGTCTTGCCGTCGCGCATACACTGGAGCCAGTTCAGGAAGTGGTCGGGATGCGGGATCGGCTCGACGTTCATCTTGCCGCGGATCTTGCCGTCGCGCTTCGGGCCGCCGTCGGCGCTGTAGGTCGGGGCGTTCCAGTTGTCGACGGCGAGGGTGCCCTTGTCGCCGTAGAACTTGCGCGAGTTACCGGCGAAGTTGCCGAAATTGTTCGAGCTCGTGACGATGAAACCCTCGGGGTAACTCCACGTGGCGATCACGTTGTCGGGCACGGTGAATTTGTTCTCGTCGTTCCAATAGGTGGAGCCGCCCATGCACATGCAGGACTCGGGCATGCCGCAGCCGGTGACGTAGTGCATGAGGTCGAGGAAGTGCGCGCCCCACTGCGGGACGGGGCCCTGACAGAATTCGTAGTAGCCATACCACCCGGAGTATTGGACGGCGTTGAACGGCCGGGCCGGGCGGTTGCCGAGGAATTCCTTCCAGTTGACGTCTTCCTTCTTCACGTCGCGGTTGAGGTAGGAATACCAGTAGGGCTTCTCGCTGTTGCGGGTCTCGTCGATGCGGGTGATCTTGCCGATGCCGCCGTCTTTCACGAGCTGGCGGGAGCCGACGATGCCGGGGAGACTGCGGAGCTGCGTGCCGACCTGGATGATGCTGCCGGCGGCCTGGGCCGCCTTGGCGGCGTCGTAGGCGCGGACGAGGTTGTCCATCTCGGTCGCCAGCGGTTTTTCGACGTAGATGTGCTTGCGGGCCTTGGCGACGGCCTCGAGGTGGGTCGTGTGGTGGAAATCCGGCGACGCGATCATGACGGCGTCGATGCCGTCCAGTGCGAGGAGGTCCTGGTAGGATTCGAACTCCTTGGCTTCGCGGCCCCAGGTGGCCTTGATGACCGCGTTGGTATCGGTGCGGGCCTTCTTCCACGGGTCGGCAATGGCGACGACTTCGAAGTTGGTGGCGGCGAGGTGGGGAATGATGCCCTTTTCGAGATGCGCGCCGCGGCCGCGGGAGCCGACGCCGATCTGGGCGATGCGGATGCGGTCGTTGGCGCCGATGGAGCGGGTGCGCTCGGCGGCGGTGAGGAAGCGCGGGGCGAGCGTCGCGCCGGCGGCGAGAGCGGCCGAGGTTTTCAGGAAGTCGCGGCGGGGGAGCGGGGCGGGGGTGTTCATAAAAAGGGGGAGAGGGCGGGGCTGAGAGAGAGGGGAAACCAGCAGGGAGCGTGGCGCTTCAGACGGCGAGGATGGCGTCGAGTTTTGCGGAGATTTTTTCGAGGTATTCGCGGTCGCTGAGACCTTCGGCGCGCCATTGCTCGGTGATCATCCAACCCGTGTAGCCGACGGAATCGAGGGCGGCCATGACGGCGGGCCAGTCGCTGTCGCCGTCGATGAGGTCGACCTTGAAGCCTTCGCGGAGCCCTTTCGTATCGCGGAGTTTTCGGCTGAATTCCTTCACGTGGATTTTCACGATGCGCGGGCCGAGGGTGCGGATCCACTGCTCGGGGAAGCCGGAGTTGACGATGTTGCCGACGTCGAAATGCCATTTCACAAACGGGCTCTGGAACGAGTCGGCGAACTCGACGGCCTCGCGCGGGCTGAGGAGGAATTGGTTCCAGACGTTTTCGATCGCGATCACGACGCCGAGTTCTTCGGCGAGGGGCACGGCCTTTTTGATTTCAGCGGCCGAGCGCGCGAAGGCGTCGGTGTAGCTCACCTGTTTGGTGACCGCGCCGGGCACGAGGAGGACGGAGCCGGCGCCGTAGGCCTTGGCGTCGCGCAGGCCCTGGAGCAGGCCGTCGAGGCCGATTTGGCGCGTGGCGGGGTTGGGATCGGTGAGGGGCTTGGCCCAGTGCGTGGCGATGACGACGCTCGGAATCTGGATGCCGGTGGCGTCGCGCGCGGCGAGGACCTCGGCCTGATTCATCGCGCTCGACGGTTCGACGCCGGCGAAACCGGCCTCGCGGAGCAATTGGAACTGTTCGCGCACGCTGAGTTTTTTCAGGGCCGCGCTACCGAGCGTCGCGAGCATGAAGCCCTTGGGGTTCGTGCGTCGCGGTTTGGGATTCGCCGGGGCGGCGGCAGGCGCCTGCGCGAAGACGGAGGCGGCGAGGGGAGCGAGCGCGGCCAGCGCGGCTGAGGAGCGGAGAAAAGTGCGGCGATTCATGGGGTGAGGAGACGAACGCGGACGGGACGACAGCAAAGCGGGTGCCGTCTGCGGAAGGAACAGAAATCTTTATTCATGGTGACCGAGCTCGATTACGAACATCTGCCGCGTGCTGTCGGGCGCGATGCCGGGCACGACGAGGGCATCGCCGGTGCGGTTCCAGCACGGTGCGGGGTCGAGGCGGAGGTCGCCCGATTTCCATTGGCCCATGAAGACAGGCGGGGCGCGCAACGTGCTGCCGGTGTGGCGGTCGAGGAACGTGTAGTGGTTGTACTCGCCGGCGCGGTGGCTGTTGACGAACCAGCGGCCGTCAGGCGCGAGCGCGATGTCGCCGCCCGGATTCGGAAACACATCCTTGCCGCCTAGGCGTTCGACGATTTTTCGCGCGGCGGTATCGTAGATCACCTGCTGGTCTTCGGCAGAGCCGATGATGCGGCTGCCCCATTCCCACTCGGGGTGGCCGCCGATGAATGTCGTGTGGGCGGTGAGCCCGGTGCCGTCCGGGCGGATGGTGAAGGGCACATTGACTCGGTCGGTGGGCGTCGTCTCGAAATCGGCGCGGCAGTAGAAATAAACGAGGTCGTTGTTCCGGTTGTTGAGCGTGTGGTTGATGAAGAGGTGGCGCTCGTCGAGGCGCGGGGGCGGGGTGGGTAACAGGGCGAGCGCGGCCTTGAGCTGTGTGAATGAAACGAGGAGGCGTTTCGCGCCGGACTCGACGTCAATACGGTAGATGCCGTCGTCAGCGGGTGCGGCGACGCCTGCGGTCCAGTCGCGGGCGTCTTTGTAGCCGGTCACGGGGCGGAGGCGGGCCATGCGGGCGTAGTTGATCGCCAGAAAGTAGCCGCCGTTCTGCGCGACGCCGCCATTGGCGACGGGCGTATCGTCGAAGCGATACTCGCGCACGCGACCGCCGGGGGCGGTCGTCCCGGCGTTTGTGGGCGAGCCGCCGAGCGTAATGTCGAATAACACGGTGAAAACCTTGCCGGTCTTCGGATCGCGGTCGTTGAAGAAAAACTGCGTCTCGGGATGCGCGGGATTCCAGTAAAACATCGTTCCCTGTTGGGGATTCCACGCGAAGGTGCGATCGACGACGCGGAGGCGGTTGCCATCCTGCGTGTCGATCAGGCAGACGCCCGCGGCATCGCCGGCACCAGGCAGGCGGTCCTGAAACGAGGTCTCGAGCGCGAGTAGGTAGCGACCGCTGGCGTTCCACGGAATCGTGCGCGACTGGCCGATGTATCCAAAAAAGTGATGGTTCGGCCCGCTGGTTAGCTGACGCACGCGTGCCGTGGGTGCGGCATCAGCGGCATGAAGCGAACCGGCGAGCGCGGTGAGCGAAAGCAACACACGGAAAGGGAAGGGGAGCAGGGGCATAGAGCGAGCTGGGGATGACGGTGACTACGCCGGTGTAACGGCGCCCGGCAAACCTTTTGGTCGCTGGGCCGATGCGTGCAGGTCCGCACGGAACTCCGGGCCCGTCGGGGCATGCGACTAAAGTCGCAAAGTCGCTTGGTCACCCGTCGAACGATTGACGCTAGAACAGTCAGCTTCCTACAAATTAAATTTGGGTTTTCGTGTCCCGCCGTCGTCGTCGTTCATCGGAAACGCCCCCCCATCCCTCCATGAACCCCGCTCACCTACACCCGCTCGCCGCCGCGTTTGCCGCTGTCGCATTCACGTTCACGCTCTCTGCCGCCGAGAAAAAATCGGTGCGCTTCGAGAAAATCGTCCTCACTGACCAGTATCTCTGCGACGGCATCAGCGCCGGCGATTTCAACCGCGACGGGAAAAAGGACGTCGTCGCCGGTCCGTATTGGTATGAGGGCCCGTCGTTCAAGACGAAGCATGAGTTCTATCCGATGGTGCCGCAGGCCGTGGAGGAGAAGCCCACGGACTCGATGTTTTCCTTCGTCGCCGATTTCAACGGCGATGGCTGGCCGGACATCCTCGTCGTCGGCCGCGTGATGCATCACGAGGGGTTCTGGTATGAGAATCCCGGCCGGGCCGACACCGGCGCCGTCTGGAAAAAACATTTCGTGGCGCCGCGCATTCAGGGTGAGTCGCCCCAGTTCCTCGACATCGACGGCGACGGCAAACCCGAGCTGCTCGCCACGTGGCAAAAACAATTCGGCTGGTGGGCGCCGAATTGGGCTGAGCCGACGAAGCCGTGGGCGTTCGTTCCGATCACGGAGAAATTCGACCACCGCGAACTCTACCACGGCGAAGGCGTCGGCGATATCAACGGCGACGGCCGCACGGACCTCGTGCTTAACGAAGGCTGGTGGGAGCAGCCCGCGGAAAAAGGGAAGAGGTGGATCAAGCATCCTTTTGTCCTCAGCACCGACCGCGGCGGCGCGCAGATCCTCGTCATGGACGTGAACGGCGATGGCAAAAACGACATTATCACCGCCAAGAATTCCCACGGCTGGGGCCTCTCCTGGTTCGAGCAAACGAAGGCGGCTGACGGCGGGATCACGTTTGCCGAACGCCGTATCATGGGCACGCGCGACGAGGAGAAACAGTTCGGTGTCGCGTTCTCGCAGGCGCACGCGCTCACGCTGGCCGACATGAACGGCGATGGCTTCCAGGATATCGTCACCGGCAAACGCCGTTGGGCGCACGGGCCGAAAGGTGACGTCGAGCCGATGGGCACGCCGGTGAACTACTGGTTCGAACTCGTCCGCGACCCGGCCGCGCCCGGCGGTGCGCGTTACGTCCCTCACCTGATCGACGACAACTCCGCGCTCGGCACGCAAGTCGAGGCCGTGGACCTGAACGGCGATGGCACGCCCGACGTGCTCACCGCCTCGAAGCTCGGCGCCTTTGTTTTCCTCAATCGCCGTCACTCACCCAAACCCTGAGCCGTAAAACGAAAACTCTCCCATGAAAATTCCTCCACCCTGCTTCCGCTCTGCGCGCCTGCGGTTTTTCACCACGTGCGCGCTGGCGTTCGCCGTTGTCTCCGCCGCGTTCGCGCAATCCACCGTCACCGGCAGCGTGAGCAATGCTGCCACGCGCATCTTCCTCGGCGGCGCGCAGGTCGCGCTCCTCGGCACCACGGAGAGCGCGTTCACGGATCGTGACGGTCGCTTCGAACTCACGACGGTCACGCCCGGCAACTACACGCTCGAGGTCACCTATACGGGTCTCGACCGCCACACGCAGCCGCTCACCGTCGCTCCGGGCCGGAACACGGTGCCGACCATCGGCCTGAGCTCGGCGGTTTATCAACTCACCGCCTTCACTGTCGCCGGCGAACGCGAGGGCAGCGCCGCCGCGATCACGCGCCAGCGCAACGCCGATAACGTAAAGAGCGTCGTCGCCACCGACACGTTCGGCGAACTCGTCGATGGCAACGTCGGCGAGATGCTGAAACGCGTTTCCGGCGTCGCCACCAATCTCAACGAGGGCGAGGTCGATCAGATCTTCGTGCGTGGGATGGGCTCGGCGTACAGCGCCGTCACGCTCGACGGCACGCGCCTCCCGAGTCCCGCCAGCGGCAAGAAGACCCGCAGTTTTGAGGTCGATAAACTGCCCGCCGACTACATCGAAAGCATCGAGGTCATCAAGGCACCGACGCCCGACATGGACGCCGATTCCGTCGGCGGCACGGTGAACATGATCACGAAGTCGGCGTTCTCCCTGAACGGCCGCCGCATTGCCTATTCCTCCGGCGTTAATTACAAAACGCTCCGCCACATGAGCAGCTTCTTCGGCGGCGTGCAGGCCTCTGATGTGTTCGGCGAGAAGAAGAATCTCGGCGTCTATCTCTCCGTTTCCTACAGCGACAACTACGTGCCGCAGGACGTGACGCAGATGGATTTCCAGCGCGCGCCCGTAAGCCCCGCCTACATCTACCGCTTCCGTCTCGAGGATGCCATTCACCGCCGCAACCGCACGAATCTCGGCCTGAAGTTCGACTACCGCCTCGACGACAAGACCACGCTGTTCGCCGGCGTAATGTTTACGCACTACACCGATACCGTGGATCAAAAGCGCCTCACGATTGCCAGCGCCGAAAACGCCACCGCCTACGCGCCCGGCTACACCGACAAGGTCGTCGAGCACCTCGCCGCGACGTGGACCTACGAGATGAGCTACATCGAGCCCACGCAGGAAACCTACGCGTGGCAGGTCGGCGGCAAGACCAACTTGCCCGGGCTCAAGCTCGACTACGCCGCCTCCTACGCGCCCGGTTTCGGCGACGAGCGCCGCGCCACCTACGACACCGCGCTCGCCGGCCAGCGCACGCGTTTCGACCGCTCCCGCGACGTCTGGTATCCCACCTACACGAACCTCACACCCGGCGATCCCAACGACTACGACCGCCACAACCGTGGCCGCCTCCTCGCCTCCAGCGGTCGCACCGAAGAAGCCGTCTGGGGCACCGAGCTCAACGCGCGCAAAGATTTCGCCACGACGCTCCCCCTCTCTGTCAAAGTCGGCGGTCGCTACCGCGGCCAGAAAACCGACGTCGATACGAACCAGACTACCTCCGTCTATGTCGGCCCCAACGGCGTGCAGGGCGGTGGCGACGACAACCTCAACCAGTTCAAGCTGACCAACTATTCCCACCAGGGCTTCGAGGGGCGCTACACGCAGGCCGTGTGGGCCGATGCGCCGAAAATTTACAGCAGCTTTCTGGGCAACAAAAAACTCTGGGACGACGACCTCGTGGCG
>CAJAYO010000207.1 GCA_903948415.1 uncultured Opitutia bacterium
CTGGATCTGGTTGATCGTCTTGAAATTCACGTGATCGGCGAACGACCAAACGACCCGTTTGTCGCGCGTGATTTCGAAAAAATGCGGCTGCTGCCCGAGATGACCGTGCCCGAGGTAATTGCAGAAAACGGTGTTCCCGTTCGGCAAACGCTGGAAACCCGCCATCAGCCGCAACGGATGGCCCGGCACGTCGTGTTCATTCAACTCCCACACGACCCTCAATGCCGCATCGTATTCCAGCACCTTGTGACCGTCGCCGCACGAGACCAGCAGGTGGCCGTCCGGCAGCTGCAGGACTTCGTGGATATCGCCGGGGACGGGAATGCGCCGCAGCGATCGGCCGGCGCCATCCAGCTCCTCGATTTGATTCTCGCCCTTGCGGGAAACGAGATAGTGGCCCGCGGCGGTCTTGCGCACGCCGCGAAACTGGTTGTGGAGTTTGATCGGGGCGGGCGGCGGGGTGAGCTTGATCTCCAGCGCGATTTTCCCGGCGCGATCAACTTCGATCAGCCGGCTCGGCCCGCATTCGACGAGCAACACGCGCCCGTCCGGCAGCGGCTGCCCCGCGTGAACCTCCGTCTTCTCCCCGGCCTTGTATTCCCACCTGACTTGCTTGGCGCGGGTCAACTCCACCGCGCCCGATTCAAAGGCGATGAGGAAGTTCCCGTTGGGCAGTACCCAAACATCCTGCGGACGCCTGCACGGATACTCCCACTCCACGATTCCCTCGGCCGAGACCACCGCGACCTTGTTGCCGGCGGAATCGGCGCAGAGAAACGGATGCGCGGCGTGGGCGGACAGCGGAGCAACGAACAAAGCCGACAGGACACGCCAGACAGAGGGGATTTTCGTCATCGGGGGAATCGCGGGGTTGGGGCAAAACACTGCGACACTCCGGGCGCCCGCCGCAATCCCCGAACCGCGCCGCGCGCTCGGCCCGCCAGGATTCGTTGCGCCGCCGACCGTTCAGGGCACCGCCGTGACCGGCGCGGCGGCGGGATTGCTCGCGGCGATTGCCTCACGGGCGGCGGCCACGAGCACCTCCGTCTTGAACGGCTTCGCCAAAACCCGGGAGGCGCCGAGTTTTTCCGCGATCGTCAGGTAAAGGTGCAGGTTGAGGGGCAGGTCGCCGGAGATCGCGATCACCGGCAGCCGCGGGTGGCTGTAACGCAACGCGGTCATTGTCTCGATGCCGTCGCGCTCCGGCATCACCACATCAGTGATGACGAGATCGATCCGCTTTTCGGCGAGAATTTCCGCCACCCGCCGTCCGTCGGGCGCCGCGTGCACGGCGAATCCGGCGAGCGTGAGGATTTCGGTGAGCAGGGCCCGGTAGGGCGCATTGTCTTCGAGCAGGAGCACTGCAGGCATGGGCGAAAGCGGATCGGAGGCGGGGCTGGTCATGCGCGAAGCCTAGTCCGATCGCCGACGCGACGCCAAGCCGCACGACCGGCTTTAACCGATCGTTTACGTGCGGAGAGCACGCGCGCTCGGTGCGAAATCAGGCCGTTTCCGGCGCCGCCGGAGGAAGACCCGGCCGGGCCCACTACGATGCGCGGCGCCACCGCTTCAGCGCCGCACCCGTGAGCGAGCGCGGGGCTTTCTCGATCTCCGCCCGCGGACCGGCAAAAACCAGTTCGCCGCCTTCGCGTCCGCCGCCGGGACCGAGGTCGATCAGCCAGTCGGCGAGATTGATCACATCGAGGTTGTGCTCGATCACGATCACCGTGTTGCCCTGGTCGCGGAGTTTGAAGAGGAGATCCATCAACTTTTGAATGTCCACCCAGTGCAGCCCCGTCGTCGGCTCGTCGAGGATGTAGAGGGTCGAGCCCTGTTGGCGTTTGCTCAGCTCCAGCGAGAGCTTGATGCGCTGGGCCTCGCCGCCGGAGAGCGTCGTCGCGGATTGGCCGAGGGTCAGATAACCGAGCCCCACCGCGTCGAGCGTCGCGAGTTTGTCCAGCACGCGCGGAATGTGGCGGAAAAGCGTGATCGCCTCGCGCACCGTCAGGTCGAGGACGTCGGCGATGGATTTACCGTGAAACAGAATCTCGAGCGTCTCGCGGTTGTAGCGCCGGCCGCCACAGCTCGGGCAGGGCGCGTAGGCATCGGCCATGAACTGCATGTCGAGCTTGATCGCGCCGTCGCCCTGGCAGCGCTCGCACCGGCCGCCGCGGACGTTGAAGGAAAAACGGCTGGCCTTGTAGCCCCGCACCTTCGCGAGCGGCACCTGCGCATAGAGGTCGCGCAGGAGCGTCAGCAGATCGACGTAGGTCGCGGGGTTGGACCGCGGACTGCGGCCGATGGGCTCCTGGTCGACCTGCACGAGCTTCTCGAAAAAATCGAGGTTCTCGATGTGGCGGTGTTTGCCGGGAATGGTCTTCGCGCCGTTCAGTTTGCGCGCCGCCGCGGCGGCGAGGACGTCGTTCACGAGCGTGCTCTTGCCGGAACCGCTGACGCCCGTGACGCACGTGAGCAGGCCGACGGGGAATTGGGCGTCGATGTCGCGGAGGTTGTTCGCGCGGGCTTCGCGGACGGTGAGCCAAGCGCCGTCGGGGAGTTTGGCCTTCGCCTCGCGCGTGACCGAGAGCTTGCGGGATAGATAGGGGCCGGTGCGCGATTGTTTGGCCGTGAGCGCCGCACAGGCCGCCGGCGTGCCCTGAAAGAGAAGTTGTCCGCCCTCCACTCCGGCCTCGGGCCCCAACTCGATGATCTCGTCGGCCAGGCGCATCGTGTCCTCGTCGTGTTCGACGACGAGCACGGTGTTGCCGCGGTCCCGGAGCGCCACGAGGGTGTCGAGGAGCTTTTGGTTATCGTGCGGATGCAGGCCGATGCTGGGCTCGTCGAGCACGTAGATCACGCCGATCAGTCCCATGCCGAGCTGCGTGGCGAGCCGCACGCGTTGCGCCTCGCCGCCGGACAAGGTCGCATAGTCGCGGTCGAGTGTCAGATAGCTGAGGCCGGTCTCGAGGAGAAAATGCAGGCGCTGCTCGATGCCGGTGACCACGTCCCGCACGGCGTCGTTGGGGCCGTGGGCGGCGACGAGTTCGCGGGCGAACGCGTCCGCCTCGCCCACGTCGAGCTGCATGAAGGCGGGAAACGTTTTTCCGCCGCACCGCACGGCGCCGCTGCGCGCATTGAGCCGCGAGCCGTGGCATTCGGGACACTCGCCCGCGATCATGAACGTCGTCAGCCGCGCCTGAAAGCCCTCGCTGTCGGTGTGCCTCCAGCTGTGCTCCAGGTCGGCGATCACCCCGGGAAAGGTCTGGGCTTTCGCCTCGCGCATGCGCCGGAGCTTGATCGCAAACTGCCGCTCCCCGGCCCCGAAGAGCAGGGCGTGACGCGTGGCCTCGGGCAGATCCTGCCACGGCACATCCGCATCGAACGGCAGCTGCTCGGCGAGCTGCTTGATCAGGGAATTGTGCTTCATGATCAGATTCTTTCCGCCGATGCGCCAGGGCTTGATCGCGCCCTCCCGCACACTCTTCTCCGGCGCGGCGATGATCAGCTCGGGGGAAAAGCGGAGCTTGCGGCCGAGGCCGTCGCACGTGGGGCAGGCGCCCTCGCGGCTGGAAAACGAAAAATGCTTCGGCGTCAGTTTGTCGAACACGTCGCCGCAGGCCTCGCAGGCGAGCGACTGGCTGAGCGCAATCTCGCGCCACGGCGCCTCGGCGTTCTTTTGGGCCAACACGACAGCCCGGTCTTTGCCCTCGCGGAACGCCAGCTCGAGCGAATCCGCCAGCCGGCTACGCTGGTCGGCGGTCGCCACCAGCCGGTCGATCACAACCTCGACGGTGATCTCGCGCCCGCCGCCGCCGGCCGCGATGATTTTCGGCTCGTCCAGATTCTTGATCTCACCGTCGAGGCGCACGCGCTGGAAACCCCGCTGGCGCAGCCGCGGCAATTCGTCGCGCAGCACGCTGGCCTTCGCCCGCATGAACGGCGCGAGCAACATCACGCGTTCGCCGGCACATCCGGCGAGAATGCGCTGCACGTTGTCGTCGAGAGACCGTTGCACGACCCGGCCGCCGTCTTTCGGGCAGACCTGCTCGCCGACGAGCGCCCACAGCAGCTGGGCATAGTCGGCGATTTCCGTCGCGGTGGCGATGGTGCTGCGCGGACCGCCGGCCCCGGTGCGCTGCTCGATCGCGAGCACGGGCGATAAACCGTGGATGAAATCGACATCGGGGCGCTTCAGCTGGTCGAGCACCTGCCGCGCCTGCGCCGACAGGCTCTCCATGTATTTCCGGTAGCCCTCGGCGTAAATCGTGTCGAAGGCCAGGGACGATTTGCCCGAACCGCTCGGGCCGGTGATGACCACGAGCTTGCCGCGCGGAACGCGCAACTCGAGGTTCTTCAAGTTGTGCTCACGCGCGCCTTTGATGTGGATGTGGGTCGCAGCCTGCATGGAACGGACCCGCACCGTTGCGCAATTGCGCGGCGCGTCAAAGCGCGAATGGGCTTTTCGGTCCGCCGCGTGCCGGCGTTCCCCGCCAGAATTCTCGCCATATTCCTTCTTGCCCCACGCGTAGCGGCCCCGTTTCGTTTCAAGGCTCCATCCCCTTGTTGTCCGTAAACTCATCCTCCCTGCCTGCCGCCGTCGTCCTCGTGCGGTGGTTCACCCTGAATCCCATCCAATGAAAGACCAAGCCTCCTCCCCCGTCATTGCGCACCTCGCGCTTGCCGCCAGCCTCGGGCTCGCGGTCCTCGCCCCGGCGGCGAACGCGATCCAGTTTTCGAACGGCGGCCTCACCGGCAGCTTCGATTCGACCATTTCGTTCGGGGC
>CAJAYO010000208.1 GCA_903948415.1 uncultured Opitutia bacterium
CTCCTCGTGGGCGGACTGGTCGTCGGCGCGCTGTGCGGCCAGGCCGGCATGGACAAAGTCGGGCCGTTCTTCGTAACCCCGTTTCAAGGGGTGCTCGCGCTTTTCCTCCTCGAGATGGGCCTCGTGGCCGGCGGGCGCCTCGGCGATCTGCGCAAGGTCGGTCCGTTCCTCATCGCCTTCGGCCTCATGCTGCCGCTCGTTCACGGGATGCTGGGGGTGCTCCTCGGCCAGGCCACCGGCCTGAGCCTCGGCGGCTGCACCCTCCTGGGCGTGCTGGCCGCCAGCGCCTCCTATATCGCGGCCCCCGCCGCCATGCGCCTTTCCCTCCCGGAGGCCAATCCTGCTCTTTACCTCACCGCCTCGCTCGCCATCACCTTCCCCTTCAACCTCACCGTGGGCATCCCGATTTACTACGGCTTCGCCCGCTTCGTCCTCGGTTCGCCATGAGCACCCATCCCGTCAAACTCGTCACCATCATCTGCGAAGCGCTCGCCCGCGAGCCCCTGAAACGGCTCCTGCACGAAGCCGGGGCCCACGGCTACACGCTCTTCACCGTCGAGGGCGACGGTCGCCAGGGCCGGCGCACCGCCGACATTCAGGAATTCGCCAACATCCAGGTCGAAGTGATCGTGCAACCGCCGGTCGCCGCACAACTCCTCGCTCGCCTCGAACAGGAGTTCTTTCCAAAATTCGCCATGATCGCCTACGAAACCGACATCCGCGTCCTCCGCCGGGAAAAATTCTGAGCATGCACGTGACCTCCGCCCCCGAACTCCTCCCACCCGCCGACCCCGGCTTCGCCAGCGCCCGCCTCGGCATTATCGGCGGCGGCCAGTTGGCCCGCATGACGGCGCTCGCCGCCCTCCCCCTCGGCTGCGAAGTCAGCATCCTCGAACCCAACCCCCTCAGCCCCGCGGCCCAGCTCACCCCGTTGACCGTCGCCGGCGACTGGGCCGACGCCGAGACGCTCCAACAATTCGCCGCGCGCGTCGACGTCATCACGCTGGAAAACGAATTCGTCGACGCCGGCGTCCTTCGCCAACTGGAGGACGCCGGGCACAAAGTATTCCCGACCTCGGCCAGCCTCGCGCTCACGCAGGACAAATTGCTCCAGAAGGAAGCCCTCGTGCGGGCCGGCCTGCCGGTGCCCGAATTCTGCGCGGTCGCTTCCCCGGAAGCGCTCGCCGCCGCCGGCGAAAGACTCGGCTGGCCGCTGGTGCTGAAAACCCGGCGCAACGGCTACGACGGCAAGGGCAACTTCACCCTGCGCTCGCCCGCCGATCTTCCCGCGGCGTGGCAGGCCCTGCGCGGCGATCTCAACGAACTGTTCGTCGAAGCCTTCTGGCATTTCGCCAAGGAACTCGCGGTGATCGTCACCCGCGGGCGCGACGGCACCACCGCCACCTATCCCGTCGTCGAGACCGTCCAGCATCACCACGTTTGCCACTCCGTGCAGGCGCCGGCGCCCATCGCGCCGGAACTCGCCGCGCGGGCCACCGAAATCGCGCTGCGCGCCGTCACCGCCGTCGGCGCCGTGGGCAGCTTCGGCGTCGAACTCTTCCTCTCGGCCACCGGCGAAATCGCCGTCAACGAACTCGCCCCGCGGGTCCACAACTCGGGCCACTACACGATCGAAGCCTGCGCCTGCTCCCAATTCGAAAACCATGTGCGCGCCGTGCTCGGCTGGCCCCTGGGCAGCACGCGCCTGCTCGCCCCGGCCGCCGTCATGCTCAATCTCCTGGGCCCGCACCGCGCGCCCGGCCGCCCGCTCGGTCTCGCCCGCGCCCTCGCCGTGCCCGAAGCCCACGTCCACCTCTACGGCAAAGCCATGAGCGGAGCGGGCCGAAAAATGGGCCACATCACCGCCCTCGGCCCCACCGTCGCCGAGGCGATGGCGACCGCCCGCCAAGCCGCCCACGCCATCCACTTCCACCCACTCACATGAAAACCCCCGCTCAGCCTCTCGTCGGCCTCATCATGGGCAGCGACTCCGACTGGCCCACCATGGAGGCCGCCTTCGCCGTCTGCGGCGACTTCGCCGTGCCGTGCGAAGTCCAGGTCGTCTCCGCCCACCGCACCCCGGACGACATGGCCCGCTACGCCAAGACCGCCCACCGGCGCGGCCTGCGCGTCATCATCGCCGGCGCCGGCGGCGCCGCCCATCTGCCCGGCATGGTCGCGAGCCACACCCCGCTCCCCGTGATCGGGGTGCCCGTCGAAAGCAAAAGCCTCAAGGGCCTCGATTCCCTCCTCTCCATCGTGCAAATGCCCGGCGGCATCCCCGTCGCCACCGTCGCCATCGGCGGCGCGCGCAACGCCGGTCTGCTCGCCATCTCCATTCTGGCCTCCGCCGATCCCGCGCTCCAGGCGAAGCTGATCGCGTTCAAGCGCAACCTCGCCGCCGATTCCCGCCGCCGCGGCCGCGAACTTCGCGCGACCCTCGCGGCCAAGCTCCGTCCGTCCGCAAAAACCTAGGACGGCCGCCGCCGCCGCCCCGGCCTCACCCCGGCCGCCCCCCCCCGAGTCCGCCCACCCTCCGTCGGCCCAATTTTTCCGGCGACAGAAATTCCCTTTGAGTTCCCCGGCGTCTCCGCCCTCATGCCCGCATGTCGTTAAGCGTCGTTGGCCAGCGTTGCATGAGTGAGCGGGAACCCGAACTGGGTCTCGGCGTCGTTGCGCGCGTCGATCCCGCGGCCAAACGCATCGGCATCGAGTTCCCCGCCACCCGCGAAAACCGCCTCTACGCCCTCGGCACCCCCGTGCTGAAACGCGTCCAGTTCCGCGTGGGCGAAACCGTCACCACCCGCGACGGCGCCGCGCTCACCGTCGACTCCCTCGAGGACCACGGGGGGCTCCTCACCTACCTCTGCGCCGGTCGCCGCGTCCGCGAAGACGCCCTCTCCGACGTCACCAGCGTCGGCCTCCCGCAGGAGCGCCTCATGGCCGGCCAGACCGATCCCGGCGAAGTCTTCGACCTCCGCTACCGCGCGCTCCAGGCCCAGGCCCGCTTCCGCCAATCCGCGGTCCGCGGTTTTCTCGGCGGACGCCTCGAACTCATCCCGCACCAATTCTACATTTTGCAGGAGGTCTCTTCGCGCCAGATCCCGCGCGTCCTCCTCGCCGACGAAGTGGGCCTCGGCAAAACCATCGAGGCCTGTCTCATCCTCCAGCGCCTCCTCGCCGTCGGCCAGGCCAAACGCGTCCTCATTCTCGTCCCAGAGTCCCTCACGCACCAGTGGTTCGTCGAACTCCTCCGCCGCTTCAATCTCTGGTTCAGCATCTATGACGAAGCCCGCTGCCTCGCGTGCGAAGCGAGCGACCCCGCCC
This sequence comes from uncultured Opitutia bacterium, assembly GCA_903948415.1. Lineage (GTDB taxonomy): Bacteria > Verrucomicrobiota > Verrucomicrobiia > Opitutales > Opitutaceae > GAS368. The sequence continues at coordinate 3,328 of CAJAYO010000208.1, forward strand.
AAAATCCGTTCCTCGCCACCCAGCTCGCCCTCTGCGCGGTCCCCTTCCTCTCGGCGCCCAACCCCTCCGGCGAACTCCGCCGCGACCAGGCCCTCGCCGCCGGCTGGGACATCGTCGTCGTCGACGAGGCCCACCATCTCGCGTGGTCACCCACCGCCGTCAGCCCCGACTACGCCCTCGTCGAACAGCTCGCCCAACGCAGCCCCGGCCTCCTCCTCCTCACCGCCACGCCCACCCAGCTCGGCCTCGCCGGCCACTTCGCGCGCCTCCGCCTCCTCGATCCCGCGCGCTACGACGACTTCGACCGGTTCGTCGCCGAATCCGAGAGCTTCGGCACCATCGCCGGCATCGCGGAGAAAATCATCGAGCAAAAACCCCTCCTCCCCAAGGACCGCACCGCGCTGAAAAAAATCTTCAACCGCGACCCCGCCCGCCTCGCCGAACACCTCGGCGCCCTCACCAAGGCCCGGCCCGGCGCCCGCGAAGCCCTCCTCAAAACCCTCCTCGACCAGCACGGCACCGGCCGCGTCGTGTTCCGCAACACCCGCGCCGCGATGACGGGGTTCCCCACGCGCCAGTTCTGCCCCGCCCCGCTCGACGCCGGCCAGAATCTCACGCACCTCGCCCGCATCTCCCGCGAGCTCGCCGCCGAAGAAACCGGCGAGGACGCCACGCTGCGCTACGCCTTCCGCGAAGACCCGCGCCTCGACTGGCTCGTCGCCTTCCTCCTCGCGCAGCGTCCCGCCAAAGTCCTCCTCATCTGCAAATCCCAGCGCAAGGTCATCGCCCTCGAGGCCGCCCTGCAGGAAAAAATCAACCTCAAGGTCGCCCTCTTTCACGAGGGCCTCCCGCTCGTCCAACGCGACCGCCAGGCCGCGTGGTTCGCCGAACCCGACGGCGCCCAGCTCCTCCTCTGCTCCGAAATCGGCAGCGAGGGCCGCAACTTCCAGTTCGCCCACCACCTCGTCCTCTTCGATCTCCCCCTCAATCCCGGTCTCCTCGAGCAGCGCATCGGCCGCCTCGACCGGATCGGCCAGACCCAGACGATCCGCATTCACGTCCCCTACGTCACGGGCAGCGCCGAGGAATGCGTCGTCGAATGGTATCACCGCGGCCTCGACGCCTTCGAGACCTCCCTCCACGGCGGCAACGACTACCAGGACCAATTCAAGACCCGCCTCCTCGCCCTCGCCCACGCCTACGGCTCCGGCGGCGCCCAGGTCGCCCGGCCCCAGCTCGACGCCTTCGTCGCCGAGACCCTCGAGTTCCGCCGCGAACTCTCGCTAAAAATGAAACAGGGCCGCGACCGCCTCCTCGAGCTCAACTCCTTCAACCGCGACGTCGCCACCCGCATCATCGACCGGATCCGCGAAGTCGACGCCGACCCGTTCCTGAGAAACTTCCTCAACGACCTCCTCGACCACTTCGGCGTCCGCATCAAGGACCACGAGGCCGGCGACGTCTTCCTCGACCCCAGCCACGCCTACGTGGAAGCGTTTCCCTCGATCCCGCGCGACGGCATGCTCGCCACCTTCGACCGCGCCCGCGCCATCGTCCGCGAGGATATCCGCTTCCTCTCGCCCGACCACGCACTCGTGCAGGACGCCATCGACCTCCTCATCGACTCCAAGTCCGGCACCACCGCGTTCGGCTCCCTCCGCTCCCCCAAGCCCAACCTCCTCCTCGAAACCGTCTTCGTCCTCGAAACCGTCGCCGATTCGCGCTGGCACGTGGACCAGTTTCTCGCCCCCACGCCCGTGCGCGTCGTCGTCGACCTGCGCGGCACCGATCTCACCGACGCCTACCCCGCCGCCGCCCTCGCGGACGATTTCAAAGACGGCACGCTCCACCGCTTCCTCGAACGCCCCGGCTTCAACGTCAGCTTCGTCAAGAAAATGATCGAGTCCGCCACCGGGCGGGCCGACGAACACAGCCGCACTTTGGTCGCCGCCGCCCACGCCAAGGCCACCGCCGCGCTCGCCGCCGACCTCCAGCGCCTCGTGGATCTCCAGAAACTCAACGACCACATCCGCCCCGCCGAAATCGCGCTCGCGCAGGAGCAACTCCAGCACACCACGACCGCGATCACCGCGGCCCGCCTCCGCCTCGATTCGCTCCGCCTGATCATCGAGGGCCCGACCGAACCGACCTGAGGGTGCCGCGCCGCGCCCCTACCCCCGGATAAGCGCCATCGCCCGCTGCATCGCCGCGACGGACGCCGCACACGCGGCGTCGTTGTCGAGGGCGTTGAGCGCCTTGTTGAACGGCTCGGGCCGCGCCGGACCATCGTAGCCGATCGCGACGAGGGCGTTCAAAAACGCGGCCACATCGATCACGCCCGTGGCCGCCGGCAACTCGCGCTCGTTGTCCTTTTGCTGGGTCTTCGCGACGTCCTTCGGCGCATCGTTCAAATCGACGCTCACCACGTCGGCCTTCGTCAGCGCGCGCAAATCGGCCACGGTATCGCCCGCCGTCCACCAATGCCACGTGTCGAGCACGAGCCCCACGTTGCCCGTGCCGAGGTCGGCGATCAGCTCGCGCGCCTCCGCCATCGTGTGCACGAACGGAAATTTGCGGCCCACCAGCGAGAGCTGCGTGCCCACGTACTCGAGCCCGAAGCGCAGGCCATGGTCGTTCAACACGCGCGCCACCTCCGTCAGCCGCGCCACGTGCTGCCGGTAGTTCGCCCGATACGTCAGCTCCGCATGACACGGCGCCAACCACGTGCCGACGCGCGTCACGCCCACCGCCTGCAATCCGGCCGCGATCTTCGGCAGCTTCCCCATCCCGTCGCGAAATGCCGCGTCATCCTTGCGAAAATCCACCGTCAGCCCCGCCGCCGCCCACGTCAGCCCCTTCGCCGTCACGTCCGCCGCGACCGCCGCCGCCTGCGCCCGCGGCATCGCCGCGAGTTCCTCCGCCCGCGGCTCGACCGCCTCAAACCCGTGGCGCTGCGCGAGCGCATTGAGCTCGAGCTGGCTCGCCACCGTGACCCCGATGCTCCCGGGGGTAAGGGCGATCCGCACGCTTCGCCCCGGCGTCGCCGCGGCCTGTATCACGCCCGGCACGACCGACCACGCCGCCAATGCCGAGGAGGTTTGCACAAAATCACGACGGTTCATGGCCGCACCGTGGCGGCCGACCCCGCCCAAGGCAATCCGCCAGCGCGCCAAACGCCGCGCCCCCCCCCCCCCGCCCACCCACCAAAAAAAAGGGCACCGGCGGGCCCATGCCCTCCGGTGCCGATCAAAACGGGTGCCCGCTTACTTCTTCTTGCTCGCGGCAACCTTGGCCTTCGTCGCCTGCTGCGACGTGACCAGCGCGGCCTTCTTGCCGGCGACTGCGTTGTTCTTGGACTGCTTTTGGCCGGCCGTTTTCTGAACTGATTTCGGAGATCTATCGCCCATGGTGGGGTATCCTTTCAATGAGGGTTGGCTCACCTTCGGTATGTTTGTTTCCCCGAGGGCGTTCCTCTTCATCCCCGAACCCGCGCCCAAAGTAAACAACCGTCGCGTCAGAACCGGCCGTTCACCCCCGCGGTGACGGTCACGAAGTTGATCGTCGTGCGGCGCATGCGGTCCTTGTAGCCCACGTACCAGCGCTGCGGCTCGTTGAGAATGTTCGAGGCGTTGATCGAAAACCCGATGTTGGGCCGATACTGGTAGCCCGCGCTGACGTTCAGCGTCTTCATCGAGTAGCGGTATTGGTTCAGCGCCGGCGTCAAAATGCTGATGGAGGTCGGATTCTCACCGGTAAAATTGTAGAGCAAGCTCGTGTTGAATTTCCGGTAGCGCCAGCTCAGCGATGCGTTCATCGCGGCCGGGATGAAGTTCGCGATGTCGCGGCGGGAGAAATAGACCGCCGGCGTGGTCGCCGTCGGCTCCCGGCCCAGAATCGGCGTCCCGCCCGGCGTGGCCGCACTGCCCACGCCGTGCTGGTTGATCCAGGTGTAGTTGAACGAGGCGGAGAGCCCCTTGAGCACTCCGGGCAGAAACGTGAACTGCTGATTGTAGGCAAACTCCCAGCCCTGCACGTAGACCGTGCCCGCGTTCATCGACGTGCGTTCGATGTAGCCTTCATACTGCCCGTCATAGCCGTTGTCCGGTCCGGTCGGGATAATCCCCCGGTCCAAACCCGCGACGATGTAGTCGGTGATGGTCTTGTGAAACCAGCCAAACGTCAGGCTGCCGACGGGTTCGAAGTAGTATTCGAGCGTGCCGTCCCAATTCGACGCCTGCTGGGGTTTGAGGCCCGCATTGTTCACCGTGAGGATTTGCGTGGTATCGTTGGGCGTTTCGCCCGGCAGCAGGCTGCCCAACGGTGCGCGGCCATAGCCGGTCGACCAACTCGCCCGGGCCTTCAAGTTGGGCGTGAGATCATGGAAGACATGCGCGCTCGGAAACTTTTGGGTAAAGTTGGCGTTGAGCGTGCGGTCGTTGACTTCGTAATCGCGCTTGGCGGAACCCACGGGGTCGGCGAGCTGTTGCGCCCCGGTGCTCAGGATGCGCGACCGGACCCACCCCCAGCTTTTCGTGCGCACCTGCTCGAAGCGCACCCCGGTGAGGTAGCCCGTGCGGCCGAGCCAGCCCTCGCGACCGAGCCGCCCCTGCGCCATGACGTAGGTCGCCGGAATCCACTCGGTGACCCCATTGGTACCGGTGAATTTCTGGCTCTCATGAAAATACAGATCCTCGTTCCACAGCGCGGGATCGGCGGGACGCCCGTCCTTCGTAAAAGCGTGGGACTGCCACACCGGAATCGCCCGCCCGGTCTTGATCCGGTCAAAGCTCACGTAGCTCGTGTCCGGCGCGAAGCGAACGTTGGGATCGTAGGCGGCCGTGGCTTTGGGCACCCAACGGTGGCGATCCTTACCCCAAGCATCCACCTGCAGTGAGCGCCAATGAAAACCGGTCTTCAGCGTGGTGGGCGCGGCGAACGACAATTTGTATTTCGCGTCGAAGCGGAACTGTTTCTGCAATTGATCCGACTCGTTGCGGGACTGCACGAGACCGTCGGTTGCGCGCGGGAGATAGTTGTTGGGGTTGGTGAAATCGGGACCGCCGTTCTGGGTGAACTTCGGATACAGCTCGTTTTGGCTCTGGTCGAGGATCCACCCGGCGCCCCCGAAGAACACCGCGCGACCGGGCACCTGCGCACTCGGGTCGAAGAGGCGCATGTTGAGCGTACCGCCGCGCCCGTTACCGCTGTTGAGCGTCGTGCGGGCAAGGCTGGCGGTGTATTCGATATTCAGGTTCGTGTAAGTGTGCTCGCCGTTGAAGTCCACCCGCCCCATCCGCACGTAGTAGTTCAGCGGGCCGTCCATCTGCACATCGATGTTGTTCGTATTCGTGCCGGCGGCGGACGTGCTCGGGATCGCCTTCAGCACCGTGACGGTATTCGTAAACAATCCGGGCACAATGCCCGTGGTGGCGCTCGGCACCTGCGTGTTGCTGTTCCCGGAGGCCGCCGCCGACACGCGCACGCGCCGGCGATGCCGCTCGAAGTTGTCGTTCTCCGTGACGGTGAGCGAAAACTTCGTCGTCGGCGACCACTTGTAGTCGGTCTTCAGCGCGATGCTCTGTTGCTTGCGGTTATTGATATTGTCCCACGTCTGGTAATTGAAAACGGGGGCGGGACCGTTGAGCTGGCTGGTCCGATCAAAAATCGCCTCAAAGCCGCCCACGGCATTTTCGGAGTAGAACACGTTGACCGACGTGCCGAGATTGCGCTGGCCGCCAAACACACTGAACACCTGTTGGTGCGTGATATTGAGAATCGGGTGCGAACGGTGGGCCGACCGCCACGGCGTCTGCTCAAATAAACCCGGCGCCATCCGCATGCTGAAATTGTAGGTCGTGCGGCTGTCCTCCTTCATGCTGAACGTCGAACGCGTCTTGAAATTGATCGTGCCACCGAGCGAGTCCGCCCCTTTGTCCGGGGTCTGGCCTTTGATCAGCTCCATGCCCTCGAACATCGCGCCCGTGATCGATTGCAGCTCGAAACTGCGGTTGGTGCCCAGCGTCGTCAGCGATCCGCCGTCGACCGTCACATTGTTGAGCGCCGGGTCCATGCCGCGGATGTTGAAGCGATATGCGAGCCCCTCATCCGTCGGGCTGCCCGCCACGCCGGGCAGTCGCATGACGACTTCGCCCGCGCTCATATTGGGCAAATAACCGAAGGCATCCATCGCGATCACGTCCTTCACGTTGTCGGCATTCCGCTTTTCCGTAATCATGGCCGCATTGCCCTCGCGCTCGCCGGTGACCTTGAACGACTCAAGCTTATAGATGCTGGTCGTCAGATCGAAGTCGCGCACCGCCCGCTGCCCGGCACTCACGTTGACGACCTGCCGGACCGTATCGAGTCCGATATAGGTGACCACCAACTCGTAGGTGCCCGCCGGCACATTCGAAAAGGTGTAGCGACCGGTGTTGTCGGTCAGCGTGGTGACGCTCAGCACCGGCACGGCCACGACCGCCCCCTCGAGCTGATTGCGCGTCGCGGCGTTGCTGACCGAGCCGGAGATCATTCCCGGCTCAGCCGCCCGGCCCGAGACACCGGCGAGCGCGAGCGAAAGCACGCCCACGAGGGATAAAACTGATACCGCGGCGCGGCTCAGCGCGAATAACGATTCGTAACGACGATGGGTATTCATAGAAGAACAGGGGTGGCTGAGGGTACGGCCCTGATCGTCGCAGCAAAGATGCGTGGCGACGAACGGGACAAGGGGCTGAGGAAACCGCCAACAGTCTGCGGATCGCCCAGCCGTCGCCGCAACCGAAAACACGGCGCGGCCGCCAATCGCCACGGTCTTGCGTTGCAGGGCCCGGATCGGGCCGGCCCAGCCGGACGCTCCCGCGGGAAATTCCCGCCTCCCCCGTCCTCCGGCCGGCCCCGCCTCCGCCCACCTCCTCCCCCGGGCCCCGCCGCGTCGCCTCCGCTGCGGCCTCCAACGGCCCCGCCCCGAGATCATCCCGCTCCTCGCCGGGTCTTTCGCTCCTCGCGCCCCTCGGGCGCTTCACCCTTTCGCTCATCCGGAGCACCGCCCTGGAGGCGATCCCACCCGCCGCCGGCAAAACCCGCGTCCGCCCCGCGCGCAAATTAAACGCCGCCACCCCGCGTTTTGTTGGCTCGCCCACGCTGAAAAAGTTTCCGTAATCAAGAGCACTTCACCCGTGCGCTTCCCCCCGAGCCTCACCGCCCTCCTGCGTCTCTCCGCCTTTTCCGCCGCCGCCTCCCACGGTCTCGGCACCGACGCGCCGCTCAGCTTCGAACGCGACATCCAGCCGATCCTGTCGGAGAATTGTTACCACTGCCACGGCCCCGACGCCGAAGCCCGCAAAGCCCGGGTCCGCTTCGACCAGCGCGACAGCGCCCTCGCCCCCGCCAAGTCCGGCGCCATCGCCATCGTCCCCGGCAAACCCGACCAGAGCGAACTGGTCGCCCGGATTTTCAGCGACGACCCCGAGGAGGTCATGCCCTCGCCCCAGTCCCACCGCACCCTCACCCTCGCGCAGAAAAACCTCCTCAAGCGCTGGATTGCCGAGGGCGCGACGTGGAACGAACACTGGGCCTTCTCGCCCCCGCAACGCGCTCCCGTCCCCGCTCCGGACGCTCCCCCCTCATCGCTCAGCGCTCAGCTTCCAGTTCATCCCGTCGACGCCTTCATCCGCGCCCGCCTCGCCCAGGAAAAGATCCCGCCCGCCCCCGCGGCCGGACGCGCCGCCCTCCTCCGCCGCGTCACCCTCGACCTCCACGGGCTCCCGCCCACGCCCGCCGAGCTCGACGCCTTCCTCGCCGACCGCTCACCCGACGCCTACGAAACACTCGTCGACCGCCTCCTCGCCTCGCCCCGCTACGGCGAACGCTGGGCCTGGGACTGGCTCGATCTCGCCCGCTACGCCGACACCAACGGTTTCCAGGGCGACCCCGAGCGCACGATGTGGCCCTGGCGCGACTGGGTCGTCAACGCCCTCAACGCGAACATGCCGTTCGACCAGTTCACCATCGAACAACTCGCCGGCGACCTCCTGCCCAACGCCACCCGCGACCAAAAAATCGCCAGCGGTTTTCACCGCAACGCCATGTTCAACGGCGAGGGCGGCCGCATCGCCGAAGAGACCCGCGTCGAAAACGTCTTCGACCGCGTCGAGACCACCGCGACCGTCTGGCTCGGCCTCACCTTCACCTGCAACCGCTGCCACGACCACAAATTCGACCCGCTCAAACAAACCGACTACTACGCCCTCTACGACATCTTCAACCAGATGTCCGAAACCGGCAGCGCGAACGCCGGCGGCGGGCGCGGCGGACAGATGGCCCCGTTTCTCGATCTTTCCACTGAAGCCGAGCGCGCCGCCGTGAAGACCGCGCAGGCCGCCATCGATGCCATCGGCAAGGAAATCGAAACCTTCGAGCTCACCAAATTCCCCCGCCCCGAGGGCCAGCCCGTCGCCGAGTCGCCCGCGGCCATCCAGCTTCCGGGCAATCTCTTCGCGACCCACGCCAAGGTCGCCCCCGCCCGCCGCGACCTCAACGGCCTGCTCGAAGCCCTGCCCCACTTCCGCGCCACCGCGCCCGATCCCGCCTACGCCGCACTCCTCGAAAAACAAATCGCCGCCATCCGCGTCCGCGATGCCGCCACCGCCAGCATCACCAAAGTGATGATCATGGACCAGCTCGCCAAACCCCGCGACACCTTCGTCCTCGCCAAGGGCAACTACGAGGCCAAGACCGACCTCCGCGTCCTCGGCGCCATCCCCGAGCTCTTCCGCCCGGCCGTCCCGCCGCCCCCTTCCTCAACTTCAACGTCTCCTTCCGGCTCCGACGCCCCTTCAACGTCACCGGGCGAAACCGCCGCGCCCCCGGCCCGGCTGTCGCGCCTCGACCTCGCCCGCTGGCTCGTTTCCCCCGCCAATCCCCTCGCCGCCCGCACCGCCGTCAACCGCGCCTGGCAGGCCTTCTTCGGCACCGGTTTCGTCAAGACCGCCGAAGATTTCGGCGTCCAGGGCGAACGCCCCTCCCACCCCGCCTTGCTCGACTGGCTCGCCACCGGTTATGTCGCCAGCGGCTGGGACACCAAGGCGCTCCACCGCCTCATCGTGACGAGCGCCACCTACCGCCAATCCTCGCGCGTCACCCCCGCCGAGCACGAGCGCGACCCCGAAAACCGCCTCCTCGCCCGCGGCCCGCGCTTCCGCCTCCCGTCGTGGATGCTCCGCGACCAGGCCCTCGCCGCCGCCGGCCTCCTCGTCGACCAACGCGGCGGCTCGTCCGTCAAACCCTACCAACCGCCCGGCATCTGGGAGGAAGCCACCTTCGGCAAAAAAACCTACACGCAGGACCACGGCGACGCGCTCTACCGCCGCAGCCTCTATGTCTTCTGGCGCCGGATCGTCGGCCCCACCTCGTTTTTCGACGCCGGCGCCCGCCAAGTCTGCACCGTGAAAGTCGCGCGCACCAACACGCCCCTCCACGCTCTCGTCACCCTCAACGACCCCGCCTACGTCGAAGCCGCCCGCGTCCTCGCCCAGCGCGTCCTCGCCGGTTCCGCCGCAGACCCCGACCGGCTCAGCGCCGCTTTCCGCCTGACCACCGCCCGCACCCCCACCCCCGCCGAGCAAAAAATTCTCACCACCCGGCTCGCCACACTCCGCGCCCATTTCGCCGCCGATCCCACCGCCGCCCGCGAACTCTCCGCCATCGGCGAGTTCGCCCGCCCCGCGACCCTCGCCCCCGCCGAACACGCCGCGTGGACCGCCCTCTGCCTCCTCGTCCTCAACCTCGATGAAACCCTTTCGAAAGAGTGAATCGCCCCGCGATCGCCTTTCTGTAGCCCTGCTCGTGCGAGCAGGGACCGGCGGGAATTTCGACATCCCCCGCTCCCGCCTCTCACGCGGCGGGCTACGGCCGAACCGAGCGCGATAACAGAAATTCTCCTCCCCCGATGAACCCTCTCCTCGCCGCCGAAGCCCTCTACACGCGCCGCCAATTTTTCGGCCGCAGCGCCCTCGGCGTCGGCACCGCCGCCCTCGCCTCCCTCCTCGGCCGCGACGCCCTCGCCGCGTCTCCCCCGCTTCCGGCTCGTCGCGCCGTCCCCGGCCTGCCCGACCTCCCCCACTTCGCGCCGAAGGCCAAACGCGTCATTTACCTTTTCCAAAACGGCGCGCCCTCCCACGTCGATCTCTTCGACTACAAACCGAAACTCCGCGAGTGGCACGGCCGGCAGATCCCCGCCGAACTCGCCGGCGGCAAACGTTTTTCCACCATGACGGGCAACCAGACCGCCCGTCCCGTGCTCGGCGAGATTTCAAAATTCGCCCAACACGGCCAATCCGGCGCCTGGGTCTCCGATTTCCTCCCCCAGATCGCCTCGATCTCCGACGACCTCTGCTTCGTCAAATCCCTCCACACCGAGGCCGTAAACCACGCGCCCGCGATCACGTATTTTCTCACCGGCTCCGAAATGGCGGGCCGCCCGTCGATGGGCGCCTGGCTCAGTTACGGCCTCGGCAACGAGACCGAAGAACTCCCCGCGTTCGTCGTGATGACCTCCCGCGACAAGGAGGCCAGCTGCGGTCAGATTTTCTACGATTTCTACTGGGGCAGCGGCTTCCTCCCCACCAAATATCAGGGCGTCGCCTTCCGCGGCGCCGGCGATCCCGTCCTCTACCTCTCGAATCCCGCCGGCATGAGCCGCGCCGTCCGCCGCGGTCTCCTCGACGACCTCGCCCACCTCAATGAAATCAAACGCGAGGACTTCGGCGACCCCGAGATCACCACGCGCATCGCGCAATACGAGATGGCCTACAAGATGCAGGCCAGCGTCCCCGAACTCACCGATTTGTCCCAAGAATCGGAAGCGACGCTCGCCGCCTACGGCCCGGAGGTCCGCCGCCAGGGCAGCTTCGCCTACAACTGCCTCATGGCGCGCCGCCTCGCCGAGCGCGGCGTGCGGTTCATCCAGGTCATGCACGCCGGCTGGGACCAACACCGCAACCTCAACACCCAGCTCAAAATCCAGTGCGAGGACACCGACGCTCCCTCCGCCGCCCTGATCCGCGACCTCAAACAGCGCGGCCTCCTCGACGACACCCTCGTGATCTGGGGCGGCGAATTCGGCCGCACGCCCTTTCTGCAGGGAAAAATCGAAGACACCAAAGGCTGGGGCCGCGACCACCACCCCTATGCCTTCACGCAATTCATGGCCGGCGGCGGCGTGAAGCCGGGTATCAGCTACGGTGCGACCGACGAGTTCGGCTTCAACGCCGTGGAAAACCGCGTCCACGTCCACGACCTGCAGGCGACGATCCTGCACCAGCTCGGCCTCAACCACGAGAAGCTCACCTACAAATTCCAAGGCCGCCAATTCCGCCTCACCGACGTCCACGGCCACGTGGTCAAAGACATCCTCGCCTGATCGCCCCGCCCTCCGAGGTGGAGCGCGTTGACCCAACGCGCTGGTCGGCCCTCCGAGGTGGAGCGCGTTGACCCAACGCGCTGGTCGGCCCGCTTTGCCATTGCTCTCAGCCGCGGCCGCGCAGCAGACGATCACTCCAATATCCCGGTCGCCGCTTGAAGTGCGCGAAGGCAAGCACCAAGACGTGATCCGCCTCCTCAACGTAAATCACCGCGTAGGGAAAACGCGCACCAAAGTGCCGACGGGCCGGTGCCCAAAAAATCCTGAATGCGCCCGGCGAGGCGCAGACCTCCTGCACCAACCGATTCATTTCGACCGCGTAACGACCCGCCACCGCCCAGCTCTCGCGTTCGTAATATTCTGCACCCGACAACAGGTCGGCTTTCGCCTGCGGGTGCAGCCTGAACGTTTTCACCTGCCGTAGCGGCGGCGGAGATCCGCCAGCACTTGCTCGCCTGGAATGGCTTGGACTTTTCCGCTGCGGATTTCATCCAACCGCCGTTGGATTTCGACCGTCCAGACCTGGTCTATTTCCGGGACGGGCCCGACTTTCGTCAACCGCTCTTCATACCAAAGCGCGAACTCCTCCTGTTCTCGGGACGACAGCTTCTCAAATGCGGCTTCGATTTCGACCACGGTGCTCATCGGCGGAACGCTGTCAGAAACCCGTCCCTCGGCAAGTCTGCACAAACGAGGATTTCTCACCCTACGGCTCAAACCGCCCCGTCAGCCGGCCGATGAACTTGATCGCGTAGAGATACGAACGTTCGCGCACGATCGACGGATCGCCCGCCGCGCCGTTGATCCCCAGATCGGAAATGTTGTCCACCGCCGCGCCGTCCTCCGGGTGCAGCACGATCCACGTGAGAATCTTGGTCAGCTGGTCCTTCGGGTAACGGTCGATGAGATAATGGTACACCACGCGCGGCAGGTAGCGCTCGACCGGCATCTGGATCGCATCCGGCACCGCGGCGACGCACAGCACGTAACGCACGTTCTGAATCTCGTCCGCCGTCTTCGCCATCGGCCAGTCGCCCAGGCCGTTTCGCACCGCCTCCACTTCGTCCTTCGTCAGGTCCTCCGGCAAATCGTCCTCCGGCGCAATCGGCGAAACCACCCCGCCGTCGGGCGGCACCCGATAATCCAGCCCCGCGATGTCCTCCGCGGTGATCTTTTCCCACGGCGCCGGCGGCGGCGGCGGCGGCGCGACCGGCTGGGGCGGCTCCACGCGCACCTCGACGGCCGCCGCGACCGGCCCCGGCGGCACGGTCACCTTGCTCACCGGTTCCGCGGCATCCGCCGCAATGGCGATCCGCCCGCGCCACTCCGCGAGCCCGCCCACGGCGAGCCACGCCGCGAGCACCGGCCCGATCCAAACCTTGCCGGCGCCCGCTAAAAAACGCTGCTGCGCATCCCACCGGAAAAGTTTCGCCCCCGCCACGCAGCCCGCCACCCCGGTGAGCACCAGCGCCAGCAAACTGAACCGCGACGCCCCCAGCCCGCCGCCCGTCACGCTCGCCTGCAACGCCTCCACCGCATACCGCCCCGGAAAAAAGGCCGACACGTGCTGCGCCCACTCCGGCAAACTCGCCAGCCGCACCGCCACCCCGCCGATGATGAGCATCGGCAGAAAAATACACTGCCCCAGCGCCTGCACCGCCGGCACGCTGTCCGCCATCATCGCGATCACCAGGCCGAGCCCGATGAACGCGAACGACACCGCCGTGAACGCCACGAACAAATCCGCCGGGTGCGCCGGCATCGTCATCCCCACGGCGAGCGCCACGCCGAGTTGCAGCAATCCCGCCGTCAACAGGATCACATAGCGCGCCACGATCGTGCTCAGCACCACGCTCCACGTCGGCACCGGCGCGAGCCGGTAACGCCGCCACACCCCGCGCTCGCGCTCGCTCACCAGGGTCGACGGCAGCCCGAAGCACGCCCCGCCGAGCACACTCACCGTGAGCAGCTCGCCCATGTGCCGCAGCAGCGGAACCTTGTCGTAGCGATACAGCACCCAAAACGCCGCCAGGAAAATCAACGGAAACAGATAGCCGTACAACAGCGCCATCTTGTTCCGGAAATGCAGCCGGAGCGAAATCCCCACGTGCTCGGTAAACGCGTTCATGAGGGGTCGTCCCCCGCCGCGGACTTCGTCAGCCCGACAAACACCTCCTCCAACGACGCCTTTTTCACCTGCAGCTCCACCAGCTCCAGGCGCCGCGCCGCGAGCAACGCCGCGAGCGCCGCCAGCGTCTCCGTCGGCCGGGCCGTCCGAAACTTCACGGCGGCGCCCTCGCTCCGCACCTCACTCGCCCCCGGCAGGCCCGCCACCGCCGCGCCGTCGATCCCCGGCTCCGTCACCAACGTCACGCTCTGCGACACGCTCGATCGCGCGATCAGCTCCCGCGGCGCGCCCGTCGCGATCACCCGCCCCCGGTCGATGATCGCGATGCGGTCGCACAACTGCTCCGCCTCGTCCAGATAGTGCGTCGTGAGCAGCACCGTGTGCCCGTCCCGCTTCATCTGCAAAATCTCCGCATGCAGCTCGCGCCGCGCCGCCGGATCGAGCCCCGTCGTCGGCTCGTCGAGCAGCACGAGTTCCGGTTTGTTCACAAACGCCAGCGCCAGCGCGAGCCGTTGCCGCTGACCGCCCGACAGCGTGTCGAAGCGCGCGTCCGCTTTTTCCGTCAGGGCAAACCGCGCCAGCAGCGCCGCCGGCTCCGCGCGCACCCGGTAAAAGGCCCCGAACAATTTCAACGCCTCCCGCGGCGTGATCTTGTCCTGCAGCGCCGTGCTCTGCAGCGCCACGCCGATGCGCTGCTTCACCTCGCGCGGGTGTTTCCGCGCATCCAGCCCGCACACCTCCAATCCGCCCGCGTCCGCCTCCCGCAATCCCACCAGACACTCCAGCGTCGTCGTCTTGCCCGCCCCATTCGGCCCGAGCAGTCCGAAAATTTCCCCCGCCTCGATCGCGAAACTCACCCCACGCACCGCCTCGACCCCGCCGTAGCGTTTCGAAAGGTCGCGGACAATGACTTTGGCGGGCATGCCCGGCGAGAGAACGGACTAAGCCCGACGGGAACAAGCCGTTTCAGCGCCGACCTCGGCGAGCGCGTCCGCCGGCGCGAAAACCTCGCCGCCGCTGGCACGGGCCCTGCCTTGCTCAGGTCCGTCATCCACCCGCTTCGCCCGACGGTTTCCCCGCCCGCCCTCACCCATCTCGTCGAGGAAGTCTTCGGCGCCGGCCCCGCCCCCGATTTCTCCACCTGCGGCAACCGCAACGTCGCGCCCCCCTGCCGGCCGCCTGGAACGTGCCGCCCGCCCTGCCGCCACCGTGCCCGTCCACGACCTTTGCCCCGCGGGAGTTTTTCGTCGGCCCTTTTCCGGCGCCGGCAGCTTCCGGCTGTCCTCGCGCGCCTTTCCGACGCGCCTTGTCCGGTTCACGTCGCCCGCAACCCCGGGCCCGGTGGCACGTCTTCCCGCGCACACCCCGGCGCAACGTCACCACGACTGTGGAGTTGAAAGCGGCGGTCCGTTCCGCATTTTCCTCTCCTCGCTTTGCTTC
>CAJAYO010000209.1 GCA_903948415.1 uncultured Opitutia bacterium
CCGTCGATCCGCGTGAGTGGCGGAACCGCGTCGCCGACGCCGCCCAAGGTGCGCCCGTCACCGCGGGTGCGGCGGTTTTACGCGCGGCTCTGGTCCCGAAACCCGGCGCGGCCAATCGCCCGCGTGCGTTGTGGCCCGCGGGCGAAAAATCGAAGGAGCGCGCGGCGTTGCCGCGGAGGCCCGATCACACGCCGGAGAAGCACGAGAACCCGCCATCGACCGGGACGACGGTGCCGGTGACAAACGCGGAGGCGTCGCTCACCAGGTAGTGCAGCGTGCCGTGGAGTTCGGGCGTATTGCCGAAGCGCCGGAAGGGCGTCTGGTCGATGACTGACTGGCCGCGCGCGGTCGGCGTGCCGTCCTCGTTGAGGAGGAGGCGGCGGTTCTGGTCGGCGACGAAGAAGCCGGGGGCGATGGCGTTCACGCGCAGGCCGTCGCCGTATTTCGTGGCGAACTCGACCGCGAGCCAGCGCGTGAAGTTGTCGATGGCCGCCTTGGCGTTGGAATACCCGACGACGCGGGTGATGGCGCGGGCGGCGGCCATCGAGGAGAAATTGATGATGACGCCGCGTTTTTGGGCGATCAGCGCGGTGGCGAAGACCTGCGAGGGGAGCACGGTGCCGTCGAGGTTGAGCGCGAGGACCTGGCGGTAGGCCTCGAGGTTGAGATCGAGGAAGGTTTTGTCGGGCGTGATCGTGGCGCCGGGTTGGTTGCCGCCGGCGGCATTGATGAGGACGTCGACGCGACCCCATTGCGCGAGGACGGCGTCACGGGTGCGCTCGAGGGCCGGGCGGTCAAGCACGTCGCAGGAAAAACCGAGGGCGGTGCCGCCGCTGCGGGTGACTTCGCCAACGGCGGTGTCGAGCTTGGTTTGATCGCGGCCCAGGAAGACGACGCGGGCGCCTTGGGCGGCGAGATAACGTGCGGCCGAGCCGGCGAGGACACCGGTGGCGCCGGTGACCACAATGACGCGGTCGGTGAGATCGAACAGGGCGGACGGGGAGGTAGGCATCGGCAAGAGTTCGGCAGGCGAGGGGAGGAGAAGGCAAGGACGGCTTTTGCCTCCGGGGCAGACGACGAAAGATTTTGCCGGGCAAGAACGGCTCCTGCTATCGGAAGGGCATGAACGATTGTTTTCGTCGGGGATTCGCGGCCGTGGCCGTGCTGCTGTTGACCGTGGCGGGAGCGGCGAACGCGGCGGCGGCGCGGCGCAAGGTCATCATCGACCAGGATGCCTTCGGCCCGGGCGGACCGAATTTGCAGCCGATTTTGCTCGTGCTGCAGTCGCCCGACGTGGAGGTGCTCGGGATCACCGTCGAGAGCGGCGACGGCTGGCTGAAGGAGAACGTGGCGCACACGCTCCGTATGCTGGAAATCATCGGGCGGACCGACATTCCGGTTGTCCCGGGCGCGACGGTTCCGCTCGTGAATTCGCAGGAGGCGACGAAGCGGTGGGAGGCGCGGTATGGAAAACTGTTCTACAAGGGCGCGTGGATGGAGGAGTGGCCCAAGGAGGTGCAGGTGCGGCGGCCGACGCCCCATGGACCCGACGTGGTGCCCGTGTCGCCGGCCGGGGCGCCGACGACGCGGGCGTCGACCGAGGTGGCGGCGAATTTCCTCGTGCGCAAAGTGCGCGAGTTTCCGGGCGAGGTGACCATTTTGGCGCTGGGGCCGCTGACGAATCTCGCGCTGGCGGTGCGGCTCGACGACGGGTTTGCGGCGGCGGCCAGGGAACTGGTGTTCATGGGCGGGAGTTTCAGTCCGCATCCGGCGGGCAACGCGTTTGCGCTCGAGTACATGTTCACGCCCCGCCTGGAGTTTAATTTTCGCTGGGACCCGGAGGCGGCCAAGATCACGCTGCGCGCCCCTTGGCGGAGCCTCACCCAGGTCCCGGTCGATCCGTCGACGAAGACGCTGTTCACCGCGGAGATGATCGCACGCGTGGCCGCGGCGGACACGGCGCTGGCGCGCTATGTGGCGAAGTATGCGGAGAGTTTTCCGTTGTGGGACGAACTGGCCGCGGCGGTGTGGCTGGATCCGTCGATCGCGACGCGGCGCGAGGTGGTTGCCGTGGATGTCGATACCGACAGCGGCGCCGGCTACGGGAACACGCTCAGCTGGGCGGCGGGCAAAGGTCCGGGACTGGGCGAGCGCGACGTCAGCGTCGTGTTCGACGTCGATGGGACGAGGTTGAACGCGCTCGTGGTGGATCGGCTGACGCGTGCGGTGGCCGCACCGTAGGCGGGCCCGCGGCGGCGGCGGGAATCGTGCACGGCGCGGTGGC
>CAJAYO010000210.1 GCA_903948415.1 uncultured Opitutia bacterium
GCCGCGTCGTTCTCGTCACCGGCGTCTATGCCGCGTGCACGACCGCATGTCCGGAGATTTTTATCGAGCTGAAGAAAATCCTCGGCGAACTGCCTGCCGCCGAGCGCGCCGACCTCAGCGTCGTGGCGCTTTCGCTCAACCCCGAATACGAAACCACCGAACTGATGAGCGCCCTCGCCGAGGGACGCGGGCTGGCGCATCCCGAATTCCGTTACGTCAACGCCCCCGACCCCGCCGCCATGCACGATGCGCTCACGCGGCTCCAGTTCTCCGCCACGCGCAATCCCCGGACCGGGGTGATCGACCACGCGAATTTGTTCCTCCTCGTCGACCGCTCCAACCACATCGCCTACCGCTTCACCCTCGACCCGCGCCACCGCGCGTGGCTCCGCACCGCCTTGCGGTCCCTGCTCAGCGAAACCCATGCCCTCGTCCCACGAGCACCCTGACGTCGACTGCGAGCTGCTCGCGGATGCGCTGGGGCCGGCGGCGAACCCGCCCGGTTCGCAGCCGCCGCCTCCGCCGGTGCGCGGCGCCCGGGTCTTGGCGTTCGGCGACGGGCTCGCCACGCGGCTGGACACGTGGCTGGAGCGCTCGCTCCCGCGCGAACTCAATCCGCTCGCCCACCTTGGCGCCGCCGCCAACGCCATGCTCTTGCTCGCCACGCTTTCCGGCGTGCTGATGCTCCTCTGGTATTCGGCGAGCGTGCAGTCGGCGTGGCACTCCTTGGCCGACCTCGCACCGCGCTCGTTCGGCGGTCTCGTCCGCAGCGTCCACCGCTACTCGTCGGACTTGGTGATGATGCTCGTCCTCGCCCACGCGTTGCGCACGCTCCTCGCGCGCAAGTTCGCCGACGCCCGCTGGCTCGCCTGGGTCAGCGGCCTCGCGCTGCTGGCGCTCTTGTGGTTCATCGGCTGGAGCGGCTACTGGTTGGTGTGGGACGTGCGCGCCCAACTCCTCGCGCTCGACAGCATCCGCGCGCTCGACGTGCTGCCCATCTTTGGGGAACCGATGCTGCGGCTCTTCACCTCCGATGCCACGGTGCCGTCGCTCCTGTTTTTTGTCGTGTTCTTCCTCCACATGGCACTGCCCTTGGGCATCGCGGGCGGGCTGGCGCTGCACCTTGCCCGCCAGAGCCGCACCCAATTGCTGCCGAACTGGCGGCTTTCGCTCTGGCTGACGGCCGCCGTCCTCGTCGCCGCCCTTGTTTTCCCGGCGACCAACGCCGCTGCCGCCCAGCTGGCGGTCAAGCCCGCGCGGTTCACGATGGACTGGTGGTATCTCTGGCCGCTGGCGATCACCGCGCGCCTCTCCGGTCCCGGCATCTGGCTCGCCACGGCCCTCGCGACGGCGGGTTTGATGACGGTGCCGTGGTGGCTCGCCCGCCGCCGGCCGCGCCCCGTGTTTCAGGCGACCGTCAACGTCTCGCGCTGTTTCTCGTGCACGCTCTGCTCGCACGACTGTCCGTTTGGCGCGATCACCATGGTGCCGCGCACCGATGGAAAACCGTTTCCCTCGCAGGCGCAGATCGACCCCGACCGCTGCATCGGCTGCGGCGTGTGTGCTGGCGCCTGTGATACGCAGGGCATCGGCCTCGCGTGGTTCGACGCCCAGCAGGTCATCCGCGAGCTGGAGGCCTTCGTCCTGGCCGAGGTGGCCCGCGGCACGGCGCCCGCGCTCGCCTTGGTCTGCGCGCAGTCCGACGGCGGCTGGGAACTCTTCGATCGCGTCGCGTGGGCGCGCCGGCTGCCGGGCTACACGCTCCGGCCGGTTCCGTGCATTGGCTGGATCGAACCGAAGCTCGTCGAGCGCGTCATCGCCAAAGGCGCCGCCGCCGTGCTGATCGTGGGCTGCGGTTCGAGCGAAGCGTTTTGCAAAGAGGGCGCCCGCTGGTTGCCCGCGCGTCTCGCCGGCACCCGCGAACCGGAGTTCCGGCCCAACCGCGCCGATCCCCGCAAGGTCGCCCACGTGAACTTCGATCCGCTCCGCCCGCAACTCCTGACCGCCGCCGCCGCGCGGCTGCGCGCGCAAACCCCCGCGCCGACCCCGCCCGCCCGGTCGCCCGGGGCGGCGTGGGCCACCGGTGCCCTCGTCTCTTTGGTCATGCTCGCGGCCCTGCTCGGTGTCAGCGACGCCCCGTTCCGCAACCCGGCGCCGGGAGAGGCCGAGTTTGTTTTCACCTTCCGCGTCTACGGCGACTGGGTTTCGGGCGCTGCCGTCGCGTTGCCCGATCCCGCGCACGATCCGCGTCCCGTGCATATGCGCGCCGCGCAGCCGGCGCAACGCACGCGCTCGCCGGTCGTCGTGCAACTCGAAGTCGACGGCCGCCGCGAAGAGCACCGCTTCCGCCCGAAGGGCTTTAGCTCCGACGGCGCCTCCGTCGGCGAACTCCGCCTATTACTCGCCCCGGGCGCGCATCGCCTCTCCGTGCACGTGGCGACTCACGCCGATCCGGCGGCCCCGCGCCAGTCGTGGACCGCCGAAATCACGGCCCGGCCCGGCCGGCTCACCGTGCTCACGCTCGACGCCGATCGGGGGTTTCAACTCGCTCCGTAGTCCTCGCCCGCCGCTCCGCCGTCGCACCGCTTGACGGGCCTTCCGCCGCAATCCGATTATCCCCCCACCGCCTCGCCCCTCCACCGCTCCGCATGAAACCCACCGCCTTCAAAAGTTTCGACGTCCGTCCGAACCTGGCCCGGGGTGAAGAACCGTTTCCGCTGATCC
>CAJAYO010000211.1 GCA_903948415.1 uncultured Opitutia bacterium
AATCCCTGAGTGCGAGCTGGCACGGCCCGGCGCACAACGGCTTGGTCTTGACGACGCAGTTTGACCACAATGTGCCCGGCAATGAGAGTGCCAAGGTGGTCCCCGGCCGCTACGCCGGCTTTACGTTTGGCACGCCGGCGGTGCCACAGCGGGAGATGAAAGTTACCCTAGCCTACGATGCCTTCGGGCGGGTGAAAAAAGTCACCGCCAATCATCTTGATCAGACCATCAACGGCGTGAATCGCCCGGGCGCGACCAACGCCTACAACTACCAGTATACGGCGAACACGGACTTCTGGGAATCGGTGAACAATGGGGCTTTCACCCAGGAGCGCCGCTTGGAGACCGCACGAGACATCCTCAAGCGCGCCACCGGCAAATGGAGCGCGACGACGGTGAACGAGCACATCTACACCAGCACCAATGCGGGTGATCGTGAAACCGTGGTGCAGAGCGGCACGGCGTTCAGCGGTTCGGCTTTGGATGGCTACGGCGAAGCCACGTGGGTCAAGTATGGCTACAACTCGCGCGGCGAACTGGAAACCGCCGCCGGTTACTTGGGCGGCGCGATCACGGACCTGTCGCGGCCGTTGCCCGGTCGGGGGTATGGCTTTACCTATGATACCGCCGGCAATCGCGTGACGGCGAGCGTGGATGGAGATCCTGTCAGCTACACGGACGGCGCGGGGAATGTTGGGGCCAATCTGCTCAACCAGGCGAAGCAACGCGGCACGCTGAAGACGCACGTGTCGGGCGTGGCGTCAGCCACGGCGACGGTTACCGTGGACGGCACGTCACCCCAGCGTGGAGCGAACCAACGGTATTGGGATGCGGCCTTAAACCCGGTCGGTGAGTATCGGCAGATCGCTGTCTCTGCGACTCGCGGCGGTCAGACCCAGACGATCCCCAATCTATGGGCAACGCTGAAGCCGCCCAGCGAAAGCTTTGTCTACGATGCTGAGGGAAATCTCACCGATGATTCCTTGTGGCATTATACTTACGACGCGGAAAACCGCCTGGTCGAGATGAAGACCCAGAGTGACCTCGCCTCCCTCGGCTGGATGCTGGCACCACCGAAGCGGCAAATCAATTTTGTTTACGACTACTTGGGACGCCGCGTGGAGAAAGTGGTGCGCGAGAACGACACTATCACCTACAGCCGCCGCTACGTCTATACGGGTTGGAACCTGATCGCGGAGTTTGAACTCAGCGGTGGGGCGGCGGTGGTGAAGCGCAGCTACGCGTGGGGGCTGGACGTGCAGGGCAGCCTCTCCGCGACGGGCGGGGTGGGGGCGCTGCTGCTCGAGGTTGCGCACAGCAATTCCTCGCTGTCTGCCTACCAGGTGGCGAGCGACGGGGCGGGCAACGTCACGGCGTTGCTCAGCAGCGCCGGCAATCTTGCCGCAGTGTATGAATACGACCCGTATGGGCAGCTCCTGCGGTGCGAGGGCACGGAGGCCAAGCAGAATCCGTTTACGTTTTCGACGAAGTATCGCGACGGGGAGAGCGGGCTGCTCTACTACGGCCTGCGGTATTACGATCCGAGCCTGGGGCGGTTCCTCAACCGCGACCCGATCGAGGAGTCCGGCGGCTCAAACTTGTATGCGTTTACCCTGAACAATCCGGTCACGCATTTTGATCGACTGGGCCTGGAGACGGGGCAGTTGGATGCATTTGTAGTGGGCGGGCGCAAGTGGTCCGCCGCAGAAGAAGCCAGTTACCAAGCGTGGATTGCCTTTCAGATCGAAGGTGCGACGGCGTTTTTCAATCGCGGGACGGACAGCCTGATCGAGGAGAACCAGTCGTTGATGGGCGCGGCGAAGCAGGGCGACGCGATGCCGACGGCGACCAAGCCGGGCAGCCTGCTGGATATCAGCCGGAGGCTTGGCTACACGCCGATCAGCGCGGCGGAAAAGTCGAACATCGGGCGCGAACTCGCGTCCGTGGCGGTCGGGTTCATCCCCATCGTCGGGTCGGTAGCATCGATTGTGGAGTTGATCTCGGGGCGCGACTACATCGCCGGGACCAAGACCAGCCGTTGGCTGGCGGCGGTGGGAGTGGTGGCGGGATTGGTGGGAGCGAAAGGTTACCTCAAGGGAGGAGCGAAGATAGTCAGCCATGTGGGGGACGTGGCTGACGCAGGTAAGAGCGCCTTGAAGTTGGCCGATGATGTCGCGACTTTAAAGGCGATCCGACGACATTCAGAGCGACTGGTAAAAGGAAAGGCAACGTCGTCGAGCGCAGATACGATGATGGAGGTGAGAGATATCCAAGCGGCGATCGCTAACAAAAATTACAAAGGAGCCGGAACCGGCTTCCATGAACTCAATTTCAAGTTTGCGGAGGAGGCAAAGGGCCGCGGATTCTTGACCAATTTGAACATTGACAATCCGATTCGAACCCCCGGCGGTTTCCGCCCCAGTCGGAAACCCGACTACTTGTTCGACGGCGGTGGAATTTACGACCTGAAACCATTCCGCCCCAGCGCGAATGCCTATGACACAACCCGACAGTTCCGGGACATCCAAAACTCGACAGGTGTGATGCCTATCCCGTTCTACTATCGACTATGGTAATCTGTGATCAGCTTATCGGTGCAAAAGGAGCGGCACGAGCGATTCTCGGCCTCTCTCACGCGGGACTCGTAGAATGGACGGATGCAGCGGACCTCGCGCGTCTGGAAGTTATTCGTGAGGTGCGGTTTGATGCTTTTTCACTGGCGCGAGCAGAAGTGGGGCTCGATTTTGTGGAATGCGGATTCACGCGATGCACGTTCCGGGATCTGAAGACTCAGGGCCATCTGTGGGGCGCAGGTGATCGATGGACGGACTGTGACTTCGAGAACTGTGACCTGAGGCGAATGATCGCGCCGGTGAACTCGTTCAAACGTTGCCGATTTGACGGGGTGTCGGTGATGCATTTCAAACCGCATCAAACTTTATTTGAGGACTGCTCGTTCAGCCGGTGCACCATCGAGGGCATGAAAGCGCACCTGATTTCCAATAGCCAGATCGTGAACCGCGAAGTGGAGGGCGCAGGCCAGTTAGTTTTTCGCAACTGTCGATTCGACGTCATCGCGTTTCACCAGTGCTTCTTCGAAGGCGTCGTGTTCGAGCAGTGCACATTCGCAAACACGACGGCGATGGCATGCAACTTCGACGGCGTGGTTTCGGACTGCACATGGTGGAGTGCGCAAAAGTTGGATCCATTTACTGTTTTTCTCGCCAAGGCGCTCGACCTGATACGCGCGAAGTGTGGTCGCGACAGCGCTGCATACCGCGAGTTTGAGGCTTACGTAGTCGATTACAGGAGTGGTCGCACGAGTAGCCAGGATTTTTCGGCATGTCTCTACAATGAGCGCGTACCCTATCTTGAAACACAGAAAATCATCAAGGATCTGCGGAAGCTAGTGGCCGCATTCCCGTTCTGAAAAATGCGAGCCGAACGAGGGTCCAAGCCAACGGCAACGGGATCAGCCCCCTAACCCTTGTAGTTGATCTCGGGAAACCGTTTTGCACGCCACATTTTCTTCAACCAAATCACCCAAACTTAATTCCCGCTCGCCCATGAGACACCCGTCCTCTACGCCCGGCCGACTCCTCGGCTTCACCGCGATGCTCGCCCTCGCCGGCTCACTCGCCGCGCAAACCGCACCCACGGCACCCGCGGTCACCACCCCGGCTACGCCACCGGCCGACGTGGCCGCCCAGCCCGCTGCCGCCACCACGGGCAAGGTCGCGACGCCCAAGTCCCCGGCCGCGCCCTCGATGGAATTACCCCGCCTCAAGACGACCGGGAAGTCCGACGCACCCCGGCTCGCTCCGACCAAAGTCACCGTTGCCGATCTCTCGCCGCAGGGCACTGCCGGTGCCCGGACCGTCACCAAACAAAACCTCAACTACCTCGCACTCGATGCAGGTAAGACGTGGTCTCGCCCGTTGCGCGGTTCGCCCACCGGCACGACCTTTGTCTCCTTCCTCGCCTACGCCTCGGTCGGCACCGTCCTCGACATCGGCGGCGCCCAACTCACGGTCAAGCCCAGCACCAAAGCCGGCTACGCGCAGGTGGGCTGGACCGGCCCGGCAGCCGGCAGCTCGACCCCGCCGCTCCTTGGTCTCATGAGGCTCGAAAAGCATAATGGTGCCGACCTCGTGGCTCTTCCTGTGCTCACGCTCCGGCTCGATCCCGCCGCCGGCGTCTGGGATCTCTACTCTTTCCACCGCCTCGTGGCCGACGATGTCCCACTACCCGCTGCCAAAGACGCACGCCAGTTTAGCCTCACGCCCGGCGCGCAAGGCGCATGGGTGCTCAACCTCGTGACCTCCGACGAGAATCCCCTCTTCCTCGACGCCAACAACAACGGTATCGACGACGCCTTCGAAAAAGCCCAGCCGGGCAACAAACTCCTCGCCGCCAACGCCAACGCCGCCCAGCGCACGCAACTGGTGCAGACGTGGAAGACCGCGCAAAAAACGGCAAACGTCCCTGCCTGGAAAATCCGCCGCCCGGTGCCCGATACCTTCATCGCCGCCGCGCCGACGAAGTAAGGGAGTGGGGGTATTTAATTCTTTGAAAGTTTGCCGATGGGGTGACCGTCATGGCGGCGCTCCCCGGTCGGTCAGCTAGCGCCGCCGCAGCGGCAGATTGACTTCGCCTACGACTATCTGGGGCGGCGGGTGGGGCCAAGCCAACAGGGTGCTAATCTTTCACAAAGGGCTAGAAAATGACTTTGGCTGCTTGGGCGGCGCTGTGTTCTTGCCGGAGGTGCCCGTATGTCTTCATCGCCAGCGCGCCACCATCGGAGTGCCCGAGCCATCGCGAAACGGTCGGAATATCGACGCCGGACTCGATGCAGCGGGTCGCGAAAAGATGCCGGAGGTCGTGATGGTTGATCGGTTTCAGGCCGACGGCCTTGCACGCAGATTCTAGCGCGCCGAGGGAACCGCCGACGCGGAGGATCGGGGCATCCTCAGGTTCCGGTTCGCGCCGGCTTTTGATCTCCGCGAGAAGTTCGGCGAGCGCCGGAAATAAGGGAATAATTCGATGGCTGGAATCAGACTTCGTGCCGGGAATTGTGAGCTCGTTTCTAGTGGGGCTCACGTGGCTCCAACGCAGCGCGGTCGCTTCACGCAGACGTGCGCCTGAATAGGTCAGAAACCGAACCATGTCGGCGCAATCAGGCGACCACCGCGCGCCCGCTGTCCTGATCTGTTTGATGATGTCTTCGAACTGTTTTGCGGACGGCAGCTCAAGCCGTTTCTGCTTTATCCGAGCTTTGACGATTTCAGCGGCGGGGTTTTTGTAGATCACACCCAATTCACGAGCGATTTCGAGGACCGCCCGCACCGTATCCACGCACTTGTTGAACGCCGAGGGCGACATACCCTTGCGAACGGTCTTAACGTTTGGGGCGATAAATCCCGTGCCCTCGCGAAGAGCTTTTGCGGCCCACACCTGGCAGTCAGTTGGCGTAAGACGACGGGCATCGCGTTCGGCAAGGTCCGGCCACGTCTTCAGGACGGCTTTAATGGCGATTTCGCGCCGCAGCTTGGTGCCGGCGGAAAGGGAAGCATTGTGCTCGGTGCGCTGGCGATAGACGGCCACGAAACGGCCGACGTTGGTTTCGTTTCCATTGCCGGCCTCCGTTTCCGCCCTGGCCGCGATACCTTGCGCGCGGACCTCTTTCTCGACATCCGCGAGCCTAAGTTTGGCGACAGAAAAGACGGTCGTTTCAAGGCCGCGCCATTTCTGCTTGCCGTTGACTTTGACGCGGGCGTAGTAGGTTCCACTCTGCCGGTTGCGTAGCAAGTTCGTGACGTTGGTTCTTTCCCATCCCTTCTTCTCAGTTTTCGTGATGTTCATACGCAAAGTGTAGAAGAGAGGTGTAGAAAAGGCCAATGACGAACATGAAGCGCTTTCGTAAGATACAGTTAATGATGCCCTTGCCCGGGTGGTGGAATTGGTAGACACGCAGGTCTCAGAAGCCTGTGCCGTAAGGTGTAGCGGTTCGAGTCCGCTCCCGGGCACCATCTCGCTTTGCCGAGGGAAAACGGACGTCGTCCGTGCCCGCCAGCGAAAGCGCCCGGTCGCCGAGAAGCGGGCGGATGCTAATTCCGTTTTTTGCGCCTTGTGCGCCTCTTCGCGGCCAACCCTCTGCCTCCCAGTCTGCAAAATATTCCTACCCTTAAAATTTTCCTACCTCTACGGATCGGATGTTTGAGGTAGGAAGATGGGGTGGGTAAGAAAATTTTCCGGATCGAACCTCCCCGGCGCACCCTTGCGATCCGCCGCGCGCGGAGCGCACGGCCCACCTGGCGATCTTCCGTCCGTTCTCTGTCCCCCGTCCCCCATCCTCCGTCCTCCGTCCGTTCGTCTCCCGCTTCCTCGGTGTCCGCGCTCCGTGATCTCTGTGACAAAATCCGACCCCGATTTTTGCGCCTTTTGCGCTTTTTTGCGGCCGATTTCCGGGAGTAAAAAACCGATCATTTCACCGAGTTCACCGAGAGCCAAACCTAGTTTCACCGAGCAAGCCGCGCGCGGAGCGCCCGGCCCACCCCGGAAAAAGCCTTCCGTGTGTTCCGTGGGCCACACCCGTCCGTCTCCCGCTTCCTCTGTGTCCGCGCTCCGTGAACTCTGTGACAAAATCCGATTCCGTTTTTTGCGCCTTTTGCGCCTCTTCGCGGCTACCCCTCTCCGGTCTATCTCCGCCGTCTGCCGTCTACTATTCACCTTCCGTTTTCCGCCTTTCAGTTTTTCAGCTTTCAGTTTTTCGCTCGCCGCCCTCCCGCTTCCTCTGTGTCCGCGCTCCGTGAACTCTGTGACAAAATCCGATTCCGACTTCTGCGCCTCTTGCGCTTTTTTGCGGCCAACCCTCTGCCGCCCGCGGAGCGGCCGGCCCACCTGGCCGATCCGCCGTCTGTCCTCCGCCCTCCGGTTCCGCGCCCGCCACCGCGCCCGCCACCGCGCCCGCCACCGCGCCCGGCAAGCAATCAAGACGCACCCGGCCGTGCCTCATGTCACAAGCCGTGCTTGCCGGCGGCGCCCTTGACGCCATTCTCTGGCGTTCATGGCGGCAACGGTGTCCGTTTCCGCCTAATTATGTGCGGCATCATCGGCTACGTGGGTAAACAAAAAGCGGCGCCCTTCATCTTGGAGGGACTCAAGCGGCTCGAGTACCGCGGTTACGATTCGACCGGCGTCGCGATCCTGCAGAACGGGGCCTTCAGCATCGTCAAAAAAATCGGCCGCGTCGCCAACTTGGAGAAGGAAGTGGCGAAGGCGCCCTTGAACGGGACCTTCGGCATGGGCCATACGCGGTGGGCGACCCATGGCGGGGTGACCGATGCGAATGCCCACCCCCATCTCAGCAGCGACGGCAAGATCGTCCTCATCCACAACGGGGTCATCGAGAACTACGGCTCGATGAAGAAGTTTCTCCTGACCAAGGGCTATACCTTCGAGTCCGAGACGGACACCGAGGTCCTTTGCAACCTGATCGCCTACCACTACGCGAAGGAAGCGGACTCCGCCGAGGAGAACCGCTGCCTCGCCGCCGTGCGCAAGGCCCTCCTCCACGCCGAAGGTACCTACGGCATCGTGGCCATGAGCGTCGATCTCCCCGGCGAAATGGTGGCCGCCCGGAAAGGTTCGCCGCTCATCCTCGGCTTGGGCGACGGCGAGAACATCGTCGCCAGCGATGTCTCGGCGATTGTCGCCCGCACCCAATCGGTCGTTTACCTGAAAGACGGCGAAATCGTCCACCTCACCCCGAAGGAGTTCCGGATCACCACCCTCGATCAGGAGTCGGTGGCGCCGTTTGTCGACCAGGTGACCTGGTCCGTGGCCGACGCCGAAATGGGCACTTACGCCCATTTCATGGAGAAGGAAATCTTCGAGCAGCCGATCGCGCTCGAAAACGCGATGCGCGGCCGTTTTTCCGAGGATGGCAGCACGGCCAATTTCGGCGGCCTGAATATTTCGGCGGGAGAGTTTCGGGGGATCGAGCGCTTCACGTTCTGCGCCTGCGGCACGGCGCTGCATGCCTGCATGGTGACCGAGCACATGATCGAGCGGTTTGCCCGCATCCCGGTCGAGTGCGACTACGCCTCCGAGTTCCGTTACCGCAATTCGCCGCTCTTTCGGAACACGCTCTTCTTCGTGATGAGTCAGTCGGGCGAGACGATCGACACGCTCGCCGCCCTCCGCGAAGCGAAGCGCAAGGGTTACAAAGTCCTCGCGGTGACGAATGTCGTGGGCTCCACGGTCGCCCGGGAAGCGGACGGCGGCATTTACCAGCACGTCGGTCCCGAAATCGGGGTCGCGTCCACGAAGGCCTTCACCTCGCAGCTGCTCATCGGGGCGATGCTCGCCCTGTACATCGGCCGCATGCGGGACCTGAGTTTCTCCGACGGGGTCGATTATGTGCGGGCGTTGAAGGGCGCGCCCGACCTGGTGCGGCGGGCCTTGGAACAGGCCCCGCATATCCAGGCGATTGCCCGGCGGTACGCCCGTTACGCCGATATGCTTTTCCTCGGCCGCCTGTCGCTGTTTCCCATCGCGCTGGAAGGGGCGCTCAAGCTGAAGGAAATTTCCTACATCCACGCGGAGGGCTATCCGGCCGCCGAGATGAAGCACGGCCCCATCGCCCTGATCAGCGCGGACTGCCCGAGTGTCTTTTTTGCCCCGAGCGGCGAAATTCTGAACAAGATCATTTCGTCGATGCAGGAAATCAAAGCCCGCCAGGGCCGGATCATCGCGATCATCACGGAGCGCGTCGAACTGCCCGCCGGCCTCGCCGACGAAATCATCGTGATTCCCGAGTGTCACGAAGCCGTGCTCCCGATCGTCGCGTCGATTCCCGTGCAGCTCTTGAGTTATTACATCGCCGTCGAGCGCGGCTGCGACGTCGACAAACCCCGCAACCTCGCGAAATCGGTCACCGTTGAATAAGCTTGGTTTCAGCCGTGGGTTAACCGCTAAGCTTCGCTTATCCAGAGAAAAGAATCTGATTGTTATTGAATTCCTGATTCACTGCTGAGGTGAGCCAGCATAGCGGCGGGGAACGGATTCAATCTTCTTCATCAGAGGTTCTGCGCG
>CAJAYO010000212.1 GCA_903948415.1 uncultured Opitutia bacterium
CAGACCTCGGCCGATTCGTAGACGGCGTGGAACGTGAGGCGCACGCGGCGGCCGGTCCACGCGGAAGGCACGGCGAATTCGCGGCGATACCACGCGGCGCCGATGTGTTGGGCGTAGACGTTTACGGTATCCCAGTTGCCGGGGACGGGCAGGCGAGCCCAGCCGGCGTCACCGGGCGCGGCGGCGAGGGCCGGATCGACGGTGAAGGCCCAGATGCCGTCGAGGGAAAAGGGCGCCTCCACGGGCGGGGCGACCTCGGCGGTGGACGGAACGGTGGCGTCGGCGGCGCGGAGCGGGGCGGCGCGGAGCGGGGTGGCGGCGAGGGCGATGCACGCGGCGAGGCAGAAAACCAAGGGTCGGAGTTTCATCACGGAGGAAGGAGTTCGGAGGGGCGCGGACAAAAGAACGGCGGGCTAGCGCGAAGGCCAGCCCGCCGGATAGATTGAGCGAGGCGGATCAGAACTTGGTCGTCGCGGAGAGCGTGAACTCGCGCGGCGCGCCGTAGACGCGGTTGCCGGTGTAGTAGGTCTGGTTGCGGACGTTATCGACCTGGAGTTGGAAATCGACGACGCGGCCGCGGACCTTGGTGGCGTAGCCGAGCGTGAGATCGAACACGGTGTAGCTCGGGAAGAGCGTGCCCCAGGCCGTGTTGTCGGAGGCGGGCTGTTGCGAGGATTGGTAGCGGGTGCCGAACCCGACGGAGGCGCCCTTGAGCGCGCCCTCTAGGAAGGCGTAGCGTTGGAAGAGCCGCACGATGGTGTCGGGCGAGTTGGGCAACGGCCGGTCCTTCAAGAGCCAGTAGTTGATGTCGAGGGAGACGTCGTTGGTGGGCAGTTTATTGATCGTGGGCTTGTTTTTGTAGAGATGGCTGGCGCCGAGCACGAGCGAGTAGGACGGGATCGGCGTCCAGACCCAATCGGTCTCGTAGCCCTCGGTGGAGTTGCCGTCGATGGTGGTGGACCAGTTGACGGAGGCGCGCACGGCGGGGTTGGAGGTGGCGGGGTTGAGGTCGGACTCGGTGCCGCGATTGCGGGGATCGGCGGAATTCCGGTTGATGTCCGTGATCAGGATGTTGCCGCGGGTGAGGTTGAACCAGCCGAAGGAGCCCGTGAGCTTGCGATTGAAGAGTTCGAATTTCAGGCCGACTTCCTTGCCCTTGCCGATGTCGTTGGGCACCGGGTTGGCCGCTTGTTCGGCGGGGGTGACGATATCGACGGGCACCGTTGCGGGGGCGAACGAGACGCGGCCGACGAGACTGGCGCCGGCGCGCGCGCTCTCGCCCTCATTCTGGCTGGCGTAGAGGTTGAGCCCGCGGACGATGCGAACGACGGCGCCGACCGTATGGTTGGACGTCTTGACGTTGGCGGTGGCGGTGGCGCCGGGGAGAACGGTGCCGTCGCGGTCAACGCCGCCGATGACGGCGTAACCCCAGCTGTAGCGTTTGCCGGCGGTGAGCGTGATGCGATTGTCGAACCAGCTCGTGCTGAAGGCGGCAAACTCGGCGCGCGTGAGGCTCTTGCTGTAGTCGGCGGTCCGGATGCCGGCGGGCTGGACGGCGGAGGGCCAGGTGGTGATCAGGCGGTTGTCGGGGAACGCGTGCACCCGGGGATCCCAGTAAATCCAGGCATTGGCCCCGGTGAGGGTGGCGGGGATGCGGCCGGTGTTGACGGTGTCGGGGACCACGCGCGAGGAGGCGGGCACCGAAAGCGGGTAGGCGGCGTAGTTGAGCAAGGCGTTTTCGACGGTCTGTTCCTGGTCGCCGTATTGGGCGCCGACGAGCAGGGTGTTGCGCGAACGCCCGAGATCTTTCTTGAAGACGCCCTGGAGCTTCACGTCGCGGTTCTCGACCTTGGTGCGGTTGGCGGAGAAATTGTTGTTCTGGTAATAACCGGCGGGTTGGAGCCGGGTGCCGAAGCTGTAGAGATCGTAGTTGAGACGGGCTTTCGTGTAGCGGCCCAGCAGCGAGGCGTTGAACCACTCGGTCGCGGCGAACGTGGAGTCACTCTCGACGATGGTGGCGGGCTCGGAGAATTTGGCGTTGGGCCCGAAATAATTGTAGGAGCGGCCGCCCGGTGCGTTGCCTTCCTGCAGGGTCTCACCGACGCCGAGGGCGGTCCATTTGCCGGTGGTGTTGAGGATATCGGTGCGCCACTGGCCGAAGCCGCCGTAGCCGATGCGGCTTTGATACTCGGCCTTGGTGAAAGGCACGCCGGCGAGGGCGCCGGTGCGCAGCCGGCCGAGGTTGAGCAGGGCCTGGTCCGGGCTATCGAAGGCGTTTTGGTAATTTTGCGAGGATGGCTGCGGCTGGGAAACGGCGTTGCCGGTGGTCGTGCGGTGGACGACCTCGATCCCGGTGCGGAACTTGGCCGTGGGTTGCCAGAGCAACTGCGGATTGATGAACGTGGTCGTCGAATGCGAGTGCTGCTGCCACTGGTTGCCGTCGCGATGGGAGAGGATCACGCGGTAGGCGAAGGTTTTTTCGCGGTTGAGGGGGCCGGTGAGATCGACCGAGCCCTTGTAAGTGTCATGCGAGCCGATGCGCACGGTGGCCTCTTGTTGGCGGGCGAAGAGCGGCTTCTTGGTCACGTTGTTGACCTCGCCGCCGATGGTGGCGCCGCCGATGAACACGGCCATGGGCCCCTTGGCGACTTCGATGCGGTCGACGTTTTCGGTGTCGAAACCGTAAAACTGGCGGAGGCCGTTGCGGAACGTGCCGTTGTAAGGTTGGCCGCGGAACCGGGTGAGATTACCCTGGCCGTTGCCCCGCCCGGCGCCAGGGGAGAAATTGCCGTTGGGGCTGTTGTCATCGAGGGTGACGGAGCTGACGTAGGAAAGCGCGCCGAGGAAACCGCTCTTGCCGGTGTCGCGAAGAAACTCGCCCGTGATCACGGTGATGGGGAGCGGCGTGTCCATGAGGGCTTGGGCGACGCCGGTGGTCGCGACGGAATTTTGCACGCGGTAGCCGGAGTCCTTGGCGCTGCGCACCTCGAAGGCGGACAGGACGACGGTCTCGTCGGGCGGCGGAGCGGGCGGGCGCGAAGCCGTTTGGGCGGAGAGGGCGAGCGGCGCGAGCAGCGCAGCGATGAGCAGATGACGGGGGACGGGGTGCATGGAACGGGTGGCGGACACAGGGTTGAGGTTGGCGGTCACACCGGGTGGATGTGGCCGGGGGAAGGGCTGCAAGAGAGATGAGTCTCCGGGTTTCGCCCGCAAACGTTGCGTTGGTGAAATCGTTCACCCGTGAAAGCCGACCCGGGCCCGCGAGCCGGG
>CAJAYO010000213.1 GCA_903948415.1 uncultured Opitutia bacterium
GCGGCAGCCTTGCGCGAACTCCTCGCGTCACCACTCTCCTGACACCCCCGGCCGAATTCCTGCTTAACCCTTGGTCCTTGGTCCTGCGCCACCCCACCACTCTCCGACCTCAGTCACTCAACCGCAGTCATTGGTCATTCCTTTCCTTCCCACCCCGTGCCCCTCCTCTCCGTCACCGACCTCCGCACTTATTTTCATACCCGCAGCGGCGTCTACCGCGCGGTCGACGGCGTGAGCTTCTCCCTCGAACGCGGCGAAACCCTCGGCATCGTCGGCGAGTCGGGCTCCGGCAAATCCGTCACCTGCTACTCCATCATGGGCCTCATCCCGACGCCCCCCGGCCGGATCGAGAGCGGCACCGCCCTGTTCGACGGCGTCGACCTCCTCCATTGCACGCCCGCCCAATCCCGCGCCATCCGCGGCAAACGCGTCGCGATGATTTTCCAGGATCCGATGACCTCCCTGAATCCCTACATGCGGATCAGCGACCAACTCATCGAACCGCTCCTCATCCACGAGAAGCTCTCCCGCTCCGCCGCCCACCACCGCGCCCTCGCCGCCCTCGAATCCGTCGGCATTAACGACGCCGAGAAACGCATCCACCTCTACCCCCACGAATTCTCCGGCGGCATGCGCCAGCGCGTCATGATCGCGATGGCCCTCATCACGAAACCCGAACTCCTCATCGCCGACGAACCCACCACCGCCCTCGACGTGACCGTGCAGGCGCAGATTCTCGAACTCATCAAAAAAATGCAGCGCGAGCTCGGCATGGCCGTGATCTTCATCACCCACGACCTCGGCGTCGTCTCCGGCCTCTGCGACCGCGTCCAGGTCATGTATGCCGGCCGCATCGTCGAATCCGCCGACACCCGCACGCTCTTCCATTCGCCCCGCCACCCCTACACCCGCGCCCTCCAACGCTCCATTCCCTCCCTCCAGC
The DNA here is from genome assembly GCA_903948415.1 of uncultured Opitutia bacterium. Taxonomy (GTDB): domain Bacteria; phylum Verrucomicrobiota; class Verrucomicrobiia; order Opitutales; family Opitutaceae; genus GAS368. Next base: position 944 of record CAJAYO010000213.1, read on the forward strand.
CCAAAGGCACCGAACTCTACACGATTGCCGGGATGCCCCCCGACCTCTCGAAACCGCTCCCCGGCTGTTCGTTTTCCGCCCGCTGCGAGCACGCCACCGACCACTGCCGCACCACCACCCCCGCCCTCGCCCCCCTCTCGCCCACCCACGCCCAAGCCTGCCTCCGCGTCCAGTCCGGCGAACTCGTCTAGCACCGCCCTTTTTTCTTTCCGTGCCTTCCGTGTGTTCCGTGGGCCAATCCTCCTAAAATGTCTTCCCCCCCTCCCATCCTCGAACTCCGCGACGTCCGCACCCACTTCCCCATCTCCTCGGGGTTTCTCTTCAAGCGCCACGTCGGCACCGTCCGGGCCGTCGACGGCGTCTCGCTTGCCCTCGCCCCAGGCGAAGTCCTCGGCCTCGTCGGCGAATCCGGCTGCGGCAAGTCCACCCTCGCCCGCACGATCATGCAGCTCGTGCCCACCACCGGCGGCGCCGTCATCCTCGAGGGGAAAAACCTCACCACCAGCAACGCCGCCGAAGTCGTCGGCATTCGCCGCGACCTCCAGATGGTCTTCCAGGACCCCTACGCCTCGCTCAACCCGCGCATGACCGTTTTCGATACGCTCGCCGAGCCGCTCCTCGTCCACGGCGTCTGTTCCCCCGCCGAGATCCAGGCCCGCGTCGCCGCCCTCATGCGCACGGTCGGCCTCGCCCCGCGCTTCATGCAGAAATACCCGCATGAATTCTCCGGCGGCCAACGCCAACGCATCGCCATCGCCCGCGCCCTCGCCCTCGAGCCCAAGGTCATCATCGCCGACGAACCCGTCTCCGCCCTCGACGTCTCCATCCAGGCGCAGATCCTCAACCTCCTCGCGCAGCTCGTGCGCCAGATGAACCTCAGCCTCGTCTTCATCGCCCACGATCTCTCCGTCGTGAAACACATTTCCGACCGCATCGCCGTGATGTATCTCGGCAAAATCGTCGAGCTCGGCCGCGCCGCCGACGTCATCGAGCGTCCGCGCCACCCTTATACGCGCGCCCTCGTCAGCGCGATTCCCACGCCCAACCCCGACATCGAGCGCCATCGCCAACGCATTGTGCTGCCCGGCGACCCGCCTTCGCCCATCAACCCGCCCGCCGGCTGCGCCTTCCACCCGCGCTGCCCCCACGCGCGCGAGATCTGCCAGGCCGCGGTCCCGCCCCTCGCCCCCTTCGAACCCGGCCGCGACGTCGCCTGCCTCCGCACCGAGGAGATTTCCCAGCTCTAGCCGCCGGCCTCATTCCGTCTCAGGCCGCGCAAAATCCGACAGCTCATCACAGACCTGGAATCCGCCGGATTCGCCGCGGTGGAGGGAGGCAAAGGATCGCATCGCCAGGTTCGCCACCCCCGCTTCGCTGGTTCGGTAATTTTGAAGGGCAAAGAACCCCTCGCCCTAGCGGAGTCGGAGCGAGCGAAGATCGCCCGGCGCTTGATCGACTCGATCGACGGCCCCGC
>CAJAYO010000214.1 GCA_903948415.1 uncultured Opitutia bacterium
CAGTGCGAGCCGGACGCCGATCTCCTTTACGGCGACGGGGCTGCCGGCGGGGCTGAGCGTGAACAGTGCCTCGGGGCTGATCAGCGGCACGCCGCGGGAAGCGGGCGTGTTCGTGGTCGGCTTGGGCGCCTCGAATTTGCCCGGCGCGGGCGGCGGCGCGGTGGTGGTGACGATTGCCAAAGCGGCGCTGACGGTGACCCCGGCGAATGTGAGCCGGCCCTTCGGGCAGGCCAATCCGCCGCTGGCGCTGAGCTACGCGGGGCTGGCGGCCGGGGACACGGCGGCGGTCCTGGCGGCGTTGCCGGAAGTGACGACCGGAGCGGGGGCACGCTCGGCGGCGGGCGAGTACGCGCTGGTGGCCGGGGGCGGAGCCTCGGACAAGTACCGGTTTGTTTACGGCAGCGGAATACTGACGGTGACGCGGGTGCCGGTGACGATCGTATTGGAGAACCTGATCCAGAGCTACACCGGGCAGGGCCTGACGCCGAACGCGAAGAGCAGTGTGGCGGATGTGGCGCTGACGCTGACCTACAACGGCTCGGCGCTGAAGCCGGTGCTGCCGGGCAGCTACACGGTGGTGGCGACGCCGAGCGAGGCGAACTACACCGGCAGCGCGACGGGGACCCTCGTGATCGAGCGCGCCGAGCAGTTGATCGAGCTGGCGCCTTTGCCGGTCACGCCGCTCAAGGATATCGCCGGCGGGCTGCTCATCGAAACGTCCGCGTCGTCGAATCTGCCGGTGACGCTCACGCTCGCGGCGGGCAGTGCGGCGAGTTTGTCCGGGGCCAACAAGCTGGAAGGGATCGCGGCCGTGGGGATCGTGACCCTGAAAGCGACGCAGGCGGGCAACGGCAATTATCTGGCGGCGGAGGACGTGGTGCTGACGCTGGATGTGACCAAAAAGAACCAGGTGATCAATTTCCCTGACTTGGGCGCGCTCTCCGCCGGGCAACCGACCCTGACTTTGCGAGCGACGGCGTCATCGGGACTCGAGGTGGGGTACGTGATTGTGAGCGGCCCGGCGACCGTGGTGAACGGCGTCCTGACTTTCAGCGGCGTTGGCCGGGTGGTCGTCAAAGCGGTCCAAGCGGGGGACGCCGCCTTCAATGCCGCGCTGGCGGTCCAGCGCGCGGTGACGAATTCGCCGGTGGAACAGACGATCACGTTTCCGGCCGTGGCCGGTCCCACCTACGGCGATGCGCCGATCACCTTGGCGGCGATTTCGAATGCGGGGTTGCCCGTGACCTACACGGTCGTGCGCGGGCCGGCGAGTCTCTCGGGCAATCGCCTGAGCCTCACGGGCGCGGGTGAGGTGCTCGTGCGGGCGAGCCAGGCGGGCAGCCCGACGATCGCGGCGGCGGCCTCGGTGGATCAGAATATCGTGGTCGCGCCGCGGACGCTGCAGGTGACGGCGGGGTCGCAAACGCGGGCCTTCGGCGCGGCCAACCCGGCGTTGGGCGTGACGTACCAAGGTTTCGTCAATGGCGATACCGCCGCGCTGCTGGAGGCGGCTCCGGTGGTGGGCACGGTGGCCAATGAAAATGCGACCCCCGGCACCTACGCGCTGGTGCCGGCGGGAGGGCGCTCCGCCAATTACCGGTTCGAGTTTTCGGCCGGGACGCTGACGGTCATCCCGGCGGCGCAGACCCTGGCTTTTCCGCCGCTGCCCTCGCAAGCGCTCGGCAATGCGCCTTTCTCGCTCGGGGCGGTCGCCAGTTCCGGACTCACCCCGGGCTATTCCATTGTGAGCGGGCCGGCCACGCTGGTGGGCAATCTGGTCACCGTCACGGCGGCGGGCACGGTCGTCGTGCAGGCGACCCAGCCGGGCAACGGCAATTTCCTGCCGGCCACGGCGCAGGAACAATCGTTTGTCGTGTCGAGTTCCATCCAGATTATCGGCCTGACTTCGAGCTCGCGCGATGGGGCCTATCGCGCCGGACAAACCATCCTGATTGACGCGAGCTTCTCGGGTGTAGTGCTCGTCACCGGCGTGCCGGTGTTGGGTTTGAATGTGGGCAACGGGGGCGCCGCCTCCTACGTGTCCGGCTCCGGCTCCAGTACGCTGACCTTTAGTTATGTCGTGCAGGCGGGGGCCAACGCGGACCGGCTGGATGCCGGCGCGGCGCAGCTGGTCGGCGGGACGATCGCCAGCGAGACGGGGACCGTGGCGCCCTCGACGGTGCTGCCGCGGGCCGGGGCGACCGGCGCGCTGAGCGCCAGCCGTAACCTGCGCATTGATACCACGGCCCCGACCGTGCCCACTTTGGTGGTGGCCAGCCCGACCAATTTGGTGCGGCCGCCGCTCGGTGGCCGGGCCGAGGCGGGGGCGGTGGTCGAGGTTTATCGCGCCGCCGAACTGCTGGCGCGCGTGACGGCGGGGGTCGACGGCAACTGGTCGGCCACCGGCGCTTTTGATCTGCTCTCGGGGACGCAGGCGTTGACGGCCCGCGCGATCGATGCGGCGGGCAACGTCGGGCCGGAGACAGCGTCCCTTGCCGTGGTGGTGGACACGACGGTGCCGGCGGCGCCGGTGGTGCTGACGACGGGCGCGACCAACAATGTCCGGCCGGTCATTGTGGGTTCCGGGCCGGTGGGCGTGACGGTGCGGCTGTTGGACGGCGCCGACCTGCTCGGCACCGCGGTGGTGAGCGAGGGCACCTGGCGGGTGACTCCCGGGAGCGACCTCGCGGTCGGCGGGCATCGCTTGACGGCGGTCGCGATCAACGCGGCGGGAACGTCCAGCCCGGCCTCGGCGGAGGTCGTGCTGACGATTGATTTGACCGCGCCGGCGGTGCCGGTGCTCGCCACCCGCGGGATCTTGGCCGGCACCAGCGCCACGCTGCGGGGCACGGCGGAACCGGAGAGCACGGTGAGCGTGTTCGATGGGGCGGCCCTCTTGGGCAGCACGAAAGCGGCGGCGAACGGCGACTGGATTTTCCGGCCCGCCGGCGTGCTGGCCTCGGGGATACGTGCGATTTCGGCAACCGCGCGGGATGCGGCCGGCAACCTCAGTGCGGCCAGCCTGTCGGTTCTCCTGGAAATCGACTCGTACGCGCCGGATGCGCCCAGCATCAGCACCAAGGGTTCGTTCAATGTCGGCCAGCCCGCCATCGTCGGCAAAGCGGAGCCCCTCTCGACGGTGCGGATCTTCGACGCCGCCACGTTGCTGGGCACCGTGGTGGCTTCGGCCGCCGGCGACTGGACGCTGACGCCCGCGGTGGCCCTGGCGGATGGGCAGCATCGGATCAGCGCCCTGGCGATCGATGCGGCGGGCAACGTGAGCCCCTTCTCGGCGGAGACCATCCTCGCCATCGATGTGACCGCGCCGCTGACGCCGGTCTTCGAGGCCGGCATCTTTGCCCAGAACCAGCCGGTGCTGCGCGGCACCGCCGAGGCCGGCAGCACGGTGAAGCTGCGCGCCGCCGGGGTTGAGGTGGGCAGCGGTACGGCGGACAGCGGCGGCTTCTGGCAGTTCAAACTGGCGGTGCCCCTGGCCGAGGGCGCGACTCTGCTGTCGGCGGTCGCGATCGATCGGGCGGGCAACAGCAGCCCGGCCTCGACCCCGGTGGCGATCACGTACAATCCGATCGCGCCGGCGGTGCCGGCCTTCACGGCCGCCTTCCTCTCCCGGAACTCGGGCACGCCGCTGATCGAAGGTACGGCGACGGCCGGCACGACGATTTTGCTCTCGGATGGCGGCAACCCTCTGGCCGAGGTCCTGACCGGCCCCGGGGGCCAGTGGAGCTACCTGCCCCCGACGGCCCTGGCCGAAGGCGCACATTTTCTGACGGCCCGCGCGCGCAGCGGCGAGTTGACCAGCGCCCCCTCGAGCATCTTGGAGCTCGCCATCGATACGCGGGCCCCGTTCGTGCCGACGCTTTCCGTGCAAAGTCCGAGCCGCCGCGAGACACCCACCCTGAGCGGCTTTGGCGAAGCGGGGGCGGCGGTAAAGATTTTCAATGGCGCCACGTTTTTCGGCGCCACGACCGCTTTGGCCAACGGGGCGTGGGCCTTCACGCCGCAGCAGCGTTTCTCCGAAGGCGAACATCGCCTCACCGCGCAGGCCGTGGATGCGGTCGGCAATGAAAGCGTCCGCTCGAGCGTGACGGTCCTGGTGATCGACCTGACGGCCCCGGCGGCGCCGGTGCCGGATGCGGCGGACCTGTTCAATACCACCCAGCCGACCCTCCGCGGCAAGGGCGAGCCGCTCGCCACGATCCGGCTCTCCGTCTCCGGTGTGGCGTTCGGCGAAGCCTTGGCCGACAGCTTGGGTGATTGGTCCCTCCGGCCGGCCAGCGCGCTCGCCGAAGGCGCGCAGCTCCTCGCCTTTGCGGCGACCGACGTGGCCGGCAATGTCGGCCCCAGCGCCACCCGGAGTATCCGGATCGATGTGACTGCACCGGCCCGCCCCACCTTCGTCGCGCCGGGCGACCTGCGCACCCTCACGCCGCTGCTGCGCGGCACCGCCGAGGCGGGCAGTGCGCTCAGCCTGGCGGTCGGCAGCACGGTGATCGGATCCGGGGTCGCCGCGGCCGACGGCTCGTGGAGTGTGACGGTCG
>CAJAYO010000215.1 GCA_903948415.1 uncultured Opitutia bacterium
CCGTCTGGGAGATAACCGCCCTGCCGGAGCTCGGTGTCGATTTCCTCCTGCAAGGCCGGTGGGCAGAGACGGGAGTGGTAGATGGTCGCGAGGGAGCCGCGGATCATGGCGGCGACGTGGTTGTCGCCTTTGTCGGCGTGGAGGTGGGGATTGCGCGACTCGATCTGGCAGATGCGGACCAGGCGGCGCATATCGCCGTGCTCGGTGGGAAAGACGCCGCCGTATTGTTCGAGGAGGTCGATGAAGTGGTAGGGTTCGACGGCGTAGCCGGTGGCGTAGCGGATCGACATCGCGAGGTCGAGGGTGAGCGCGTGTTCGCCGGCGTTGCCGGTTTTGACGATATCGGTCTCGAAGCCGGTGTGGTGGCTGAGGAGGCGATTGAGGGCGCGGTTGCAGTGGCGGGAGCTGCGGCCCCACTTCGCAAAATAGAGGGATTGCTCGACGATCTTGGGTTTCGAGTGCCAGGAGATCCGGACGAGGGTGTGGTCGCCGCCGTTAATGAGGAAGCCGGCGGCGTATTCGCGGATGTATTCGTTCACCGCACCGGGGAAGTAATTGTCGCTGTCGACAAACCCGACGTAGCGCTTGCCCATCATGCGCGCGAGGACGGTGCCGATCATCATGCCCTCGGCCTTGCCGGGGCGCACGCAGCCGGTGTCGTCGAGGAGTTCGGGGTAACCGGCCGCGGCAAACGCGGCGCCGATGACGGGGTCGCGCTGGTGCACGATGAGCACCTGTTTGCGGGTGAAGCGGCAGAAATTGGCGATGGATTCCTGTTCGAGGAAGAAACGGTCGACCGGTTCGCGCGGGCTGTTGGAGACGACGATGACGAGGCAGGAATTGGGGATGCCGACGAGGACGCCTTCGATGAGTTTGAGGCGTTCGCTTTTGACGGGCACGACGATGGCCATCTCGCGTTGCACGCCGTAGAGGGCTTCGGCCGGAAGGCTGCGCACGACGGCATCGTTCTGGTCGGACATCTCGGCCTCGGCGCCGGCGTCGAGTTCGTAGATTTTTTGCAGGCCGTAGATGCGGACTGCGCCGAGGCGTTCAAATTCGCGGGGGACTTCGATGCGCATGCGGTCGGGAATCAGGCGGGCGGAGGAGGCGAGGGGGCGGGCGAGGTGGTCCCACCGTCCGGGGCCGCCGGCGCGCCGCGATGGACCGGCGGCCGAACGGAGAGACGCGCAAAAAAGGTCGGGAGTTTGGGCGGGGGTGTTCGGCCCGGTCGAGCGGGAGGGAGCGACAGGATGGTCCGCATCAAGCGGCGGACGATCGTCGCCTGGAGGAGGAGGAGCAGCGCCGCGATCTCGACGAGCAACAGCACGGTGGTGCCGCTCAAGGGAGGGTAGGGCAGGGCAGGGATGGGCATGGCGGTCGCCGGTCGGAAACGAAAAGGCCCGGGTCGCGGAGCGTTTCGCGGCGGCGGAGGCCGGACAAGGCTGGGTGCCTTACATTTCTGTCAGGCGACGGGCCGGGGAGGCCGGGGCGGCGAACGTTCCGGCGGAAGGGGGATCAAGGTCGCAGCGGGGCTTCGGCGAGTTCGACCGGCGGGCCGGAGAGGGCGGCGGCGAGTTCGGCCTCGTCGAGGTGCCAGATCAAGATGGAGTGGCCGACACTGGCGTCGGGGCGAGGCTGGTGCCGCAGCCAAGCGCAGAGGCGGCTGAACCGCAGTTTTTCGTAGTTGCTGTATTCAGCTTCCCAGAACGGCCGGGGGTTTTTCTGCAAAAGGGCGGCGTGCCGGCGCGGATGGCCCACGGTTTGGTTGTAGATCTCGATGTTCTTCCAGGCGTGTTGATAATTCGCTTCGGCGGCCTTGTTCCAGGGCCCGGTGACGGGCGAGCCGATACCTTGGAGCAGGGTGGCACTGATGGCGTAGATCCCGGGGGTCAGCGTAAAGGGCTTCACGACGCGCCAGTCGGGTTCGCCGGGCAGGCGGTGGGCTTTGATCTGGTAGTAGTCCGGGCTCTCGACGCCAAAATAGGCGAAGAAAAACGGCGAGCGGTCCCCGGGGTTGTGGACGTCGAGCCAGCGCTTGAGGCCGGGCAAATCCATCCCCCAGTCGAGCGAACTGTCGACGAGGTGGCGGTAGCCGTTCGTCGGGCCGCCGACCACCGGGCTGAAGTAGGCGAGGTAGTGCGGATAAATCGCGATCGGCCCGGAGACGTGCCAGCCGAGGAGCAGGACGATCCCGGTCCGGGCGAACCGACCGCGTCGGGCCCCCACCACGGCGAGGGCCCCGGCCAGCACGTAGGCGGCCGGATAAATGGGCAAGGCATGGCGAAACCCGATGTTGAGATCCCAGGTGATCGCGACGGCGACGTAGATTGCCACCAGCGCCAGGAAGGGGGTCGCCCGGTAGGCGAGCGACTCCGCCGACAGACCGAGCGGCGCGGCGTTGGACGGCAGCGCAGAGGGCGACGCGCCGCGGTTTTTCCGCCAGAGCCCCCACCCTCCCACGAGGGAAAACAGGAGCAGCAGGAGCAGGGCGGGATGGGTCTTGACCCCCATCGCGTAGGGGAAAAACGTGCGCCAGCCGCCCAACTTCCATTGGCCGTTCTTGAAGGCGGCCTGACGCTCGTTTGAACCGAGGATCCATTCGGCGCCGTGAACATAGGCCTCCGGCAGGAAGTGGGTGCGGCGCGTCCAGGTGAAGAAGGCCGCCACCCGCGGATCGATCGGATCGAGCGCGTGCGGCAGGAGGGCAATCCCGGGATCGGCGGGCCGGGGGCTCGCCTGATAGCGGAAATCATAATGGGCCCAGATGGCCGCCCAGCCAAACAGCCCGTGCAGCACGAAGAGGCCGGCAAAGATACCGGCTTGGGCCGATCGCGCGCGAATCCAGCGAGGTGGGCCCAGGCGCCACTCCAGCGGGCGCCCGCCGGTGAGTTTCACCGCCACCAAGCAGACGGTGAGCGGGAGAATCAGCACGCAGGTCAGCTTGGACAGCACCAGCAGGCCGAGAAAAATGAGGCTGCACAGCAACCGGCCCCACGTGACGCCGTGCAGCAACCGCCAGGTGCACCAGACCGAGCCGAGGAGCGTGCCACACACCGTCATCTCGGTTGAGACCATGGCCCCGAAGACCAGCATGCTGGGACTCGAGACGAA
>CAJAYO010000216.1 GCA_903948415.1 uncultured Opitutia bacterium
CCCCGTTGCGACGGTCGTGCCCCCCGCCCTGCCCTCGCCTGTCGCGCGGTTGCAACAGCAACGGCAAATGATCGAGGCTTTGATGAGTCAGAACGATGCGCTGGTCGCGAAACTCGCGGCGGCGACGCCTCCGCCGACCGCGGCGTTGGTTTCGGTCGTCACTCCGCCCCCGCCCACCGCCGGACACGAGCCGCCCCGGGCCGTCGTGGCCGAAAACCCGCCGCCGGCGGCGCCGGTGCCACCCCTGCCGCCGGCGGCACCCCCGGTGTTTCTGGCCCCGAATGCCGACGGCGTGATCGACCTCACGGTCGTGGCCCCTGCGGACGACGAGCCCGTCAACCCGTTCGCGGTGCGCCACCGGTCCGGCGAGTCCACACGGGAAGTCACGTTGAAGCTCAACGGTATCCTCGGCGGCCCCACGCCCGCAGCCCTGGTCAACGGCCGGGTGCTGCAGGTCGGCGAAGCCGTCGACTCCTTCACCCTCGAACGCTGCGAAGCGGACGCGGCCATTTTCCGCCGGGGCACCCACTGGCTCCGGCTGCCGATCAACGCCCAACCCATCCGCCTCCTGTGTCCCCTTTGACCATGCCCGCTTTTTCCGTCATCACGCTCGATGCGTTCGGACACCGACGCGTCGGCTATCACGACGCCCCTGATTTGGCCGCGCTCCGCGCCCGGTTGCGCGCCGAATCCCGCTGGGTCGTCCACATCCGCCCGGTGCGGCCCGACCGCGCCCACGCCCGGCTGACCCTGCGGCCGCGCGAACTGATCGCCCTGCTCCACCAGTGGGAGTTGCAGGTGCGGGCGGGAGTGACGGCCGACGCCGCCCTGGCCCAACTCGCGGCGGATCTGCCTCCGGGGCCCGCCCGCACGATGCTCACCGCGATCCATGCGCAGGTCGCGCAGGGCGCGCCGATTCACGTCGCGTGCCGGACTTTTGAAAAGGTGTTTCCGCCGGACCTCGCGGCCGTCATCGCCGCCGGGGAAACGTCCGCCCGGCTGCCCGAGGCGCTGCGCGCCCTCGCCGCCCATCTCGCGAGCACCGATGACCTGAAACGAACCGCCCGCCGGGCCCTGATCTATCCCTCAGTCGTGTTCGGCGCGACCGTCGGACTCATCGGTTTTTTGTTGGGCGGAGTCGTCCCGCGCTTCGCCGAAATTTTCGCTTCGCTCCAGGTCGCACTCCCGCCGCTCACGGTGGCGCTCATCCGCGCCAGCGAGGCGTTGCGCCACGGCTGGCCGTGGCTGGCGGGGCTGACCGTGCTCACCCTCGGGGGACTCCGGACCGCTGCGCACACCCCGCGGCTGCGCTACGCGCGGGACTGGGCGCTGCTGCGTCTGCCGGTGATCGGCGAAACGTTGCGGTGTCTCGCCACCGCCCGCTTCGCCGCCCACATGCGGCTGATGCACGAGGCCGGCCTGCCGTTGCTCCCGGCGCTCGCCACCGGGGCGGAACTGACCGGCAACGCCGTGCTGGCCCGCAACCTCGTGGCGGCCGGCCAGGGCGTCGCCGCGGGCCAAAGCCTGTGCGGGGCCTTGCCGGCGCAGCACGCGTTTCCCGGCTTCGTCGTGCCCGCCTTGCGCGCCGGTGAAACCACCGGCCAGCTCGGCGCGGCCCTCCGGCACATCGAAGACTACGCGGCGGGCCGCGCCCGCGAGCGCCTCGCGACCGCGCTGGCCTGCCTGGAGCCCGTGGTGCTCACCGCGCTCACGGCGATCGTCGGGGCCATCGCCCTCTCCTTTTTCCTCCCGCTGTTCGCGCTGCTGGGCGGCGTCAACGCCCGCTGATCTATGCTCCCTCGTCCCACCAGACCGGATCGCCTGCGGCCAGGATTTTCCCTGCTGGAAATTGTTCTCGTCCTCTTCGTGCTCGGGGCGCTCGCGGCGGCCCTCACCCCGTCCGTGCGCGAAATCATCGAGCGCGGCCGCCGCGACGCCGAAGCCCGCACGCTCGAAGAATTGGCGGCCACCGTCACCGCGTCGTTCGAAAACACCGACCTGACCAACCTCAATCTGGCCGCCTTGCCCGGCACCATCGGTGCGGCCGATTCGCCGACGATTTTTTCGGCCTCCACCACCGCGCGCTACGCGACGACCGAACCTGCGTCCTGGTTCGCGAAGGTCGGCCGGCTCCGCGGTCTCACCCCGCAAACCGGACTCGCGCCGGACGCGCAGCCCGAACTCGCGCGGATCGCGTTTAATCCACTGGGGAATCCGCGACTGCTGTTCGCGGCGCCCGACGAATCCGGCCGCCAGCGCTTCCTGCTCGTCAGCCTCGCCGCGCGCAGCGAGCAGCTCGCGCTACCCGGTTACGAGGCAAGTGCCGCGTGGTTCGACGCGCTGTGGCAGCACGATTGGGAAAGTCGCACCGCGACCTTGCCCGCCCTGTGGCAGAGCCGACTCACCGCCGCGCAAATCGCCGCGTGGCACCAGGGCTCCGGCGGACTCACGCAAGTCCATCGTCTCGTCGTCCACCGCATCGTACTCCCGAAATACCGGGTCACGGTGAACAACAACCATCCGACCGAACAGGCGTTCGTGTCGTTCAACCATGGGCCGAACGCCTTCACCGCGCCGGCCAATTCCGGCGCTACGAGCACGCCCGAAATCCTCGGCGGCCGGCTCATCACCATCCACCGCGGCCCCGC
>CAJAYO010000217.1 GCA_903948415.1 uncultured Opitutia bacterium
CTGCACGGTGATGATCGGATCGAACATCGTGCGGCCGAGGCGGGCGCCCTCGATTTCGACGGACAGACGCTGGCCTTGGGTCGCTTCGACCGAAAAGAAATCCACGTCCTCGCTGCCGATCGTGCCCTCGAGGGTGGAGTTGAGCGCGACGGGCTGAGCTTTGGCGGCTGCGTTGTTGGGCTCCTTTTCGCCGACGGAGGGAAACGGGCCGACGTAGAAGAGCCGGAGCGCCGAAATTCCGCTGGCGGTGCGGATGCGGAGCGCGTGCTCGCCGACGGCGCAGTCGGGGGCGATTTGGAAAACGACCTTCACCTCCTTGTCCTTCGCGTCGCGGATTTTTTCGAGGGTGAGGCCCGGCGAGTAGAAAAAAATTTCCTGCGTATCGGCGAGGCGCTCCCCGCGCAGCGTCACTTCGACCGACGCGCCGCGTTGCCCGCCCGCGGGCGCGATCGCGGTGAAGTTGGGCGCGACGGCGAGGGCCGCGGCCACGCCGAAGCAGGCGGCGAAAAGCGCCACGACAGTCGTCAGCGGTCGGGCAAGAAATCCTGCGCGCGGGGCAACCATGGCTCAGGCCAGGAGTTCTTTGACGACGTGGCCGTCTTTGACGATCGCCTGCGGGCGGCCGCCGGGGCTCATCAAGGTTTTGGCCGGGTCGATGCCGATCTGGTGGAAAAGGGTCGCCGCGTAGTCTTCGACGCTGAGCGGGTCGTGGTCGGGCTCGCCGCCGGTGGCGTCGGAGGAGCCGTGCACGTAGCCGCGTTTCACGCCGCCGCCGGCGAGGGCGATGCTGAAGACCTTGGGCCAGTGGTCGCGGCCGCCGGTGGCGTTGATCTTGGGCGTGCGGCCGAACTCGGTGTTGACCACGACGAGGGTGGAATCGAGCAGGCCGCGTTCGTCGAGGTCGCGGATGAGGGCGGCGTAGGCTTTGTCGAAATTGGGCATCTGGGTGCCGTTGGCGCGCTTGATATTGTCGTGGTGATCCCAGCCGCCGTAGGTGAGCGAGACGAAACGCACGCCGGCTTCGACGAGGCGGCGGGCGAGGAGCATGCGCTGACCGGCGGCGTTGCGGCCGTAGTCGTCGCGGGTTTTTTTCGGCTCGGCCTTGATGTCGAAGGCGGCGCGGGCCTTGTCGGAGCTGATCATCGCGTAGGCGCGTTGATAGAAGGCATCCATGCCGTCGAGCGCGTCGGATTTCTCGAGGGCGCTGAAATGCGCGTCGACCACCGAACGCATTTCGCGGCGCTCGGCGAAACGCGCGGCGTCGATGCCGCTGGGCAGGGTGAGGTCGCGCACGGCGTAGTTGTCCGTGGCCGGATCGCTGCCGAGGGCGAAGGCGCCGAACGCGGCGCCCAGGTAGCCGGTGCCGGCGAAGGGTGTGGTCTGGTTCGGGATGAGGATGTAGGGCGGGAGGTCGGCGCGCGGGCCGAGTTCGTGGGACACGACGCTGCCCATGCTGGGATATTGGATCGCGGGGCTGGGCCGGTAGCCCGTGAACATCGCGTGCGTGCCGCGTTCGTGGGCCGCCTCGCCGTGGGTCATCGAGCGGATCACCGTGATCTTGTCGGCGATTTTCGCCGTCTCCTTCAGGTTTTCCGAAAAATAGAGTCCGTCGACGTTCGTCTTGATGGCTTCCAGCGGGCCGCGGTATTCCACCGGGGCGGTCATCTTCGGGTCGAACGACTCCTGGTGCGACATGCCGCCCGGAAGGTAGATGTTGATGACCGATTTCGCCCGGCCGAGACCGGAGGCCGCGAGCGGGGCGACGCCGGCCGCGCGGGCCTGCGAGCGAAACAGATCGCTCATCGTCATCCCGACGGAGCCGAGGAGACCGACGTAAAGAAATTCGCGGCGGTTCGGTCGCCAGAGGTGGGGGGCAAGGGGCGGGGGCATGCGTGGGGAAGGGGAAGGCGGGCGGGGCGGACGAACGGGGCGGCTTCGGCGCGACCGGCTGGCAGCGCTAAGACGAAGGATTAGGTCGGAGGTTTCACCGGGACGACAAGCGGATTGATCGGGCGAAATTAAGTAACCGGTGAGTTCGGCGAGGGGCGCAGTCCGGCCGCGGTCCGCCGGACCGGGCGTTAGGGTTGGGCGGGGTTCTCGCCGGTCGCCGGGAGCGAAGGCCACCGGGCGAGGAAGGCCACCTGCGCGTCACGGTCGGGGATGTCCTGATAGCCTTCGCGCAGGAGAAAGGACATCGGGTAGGCGGGCTTGAGCGCGAGCACGGAGACGGCGGAGCCCTCGACCACGAACACGGCGAGCCAGGCGCCGCAGCCGATCTCGGAGAAAACGGGGCCGCGGCGGCGGATGCGGCGCGTGCGGTGCGGCGAAGGATCGCGCGCGAGGAGTTCGGTCAGGCGCGGGATGAAATCGATGCCCCAGTGTTCTTTGAGCCAGCGCGCGTGGGTGTCGGCGGCGGGCGCGAGCGCCACGGAAAATTTTGGCGGTTCGCCCATCGCGGCGTCGACCTCGTCGATCCAGCCGGCGCGCGAATCGGGAAAGGCGTCGAACGACGGCACGTAGGGCTTCAGGTCGAACACGGGCGTGCCGTCGACGAGGTCGCAGGGGCCGAGGAGCAACGTGCGTCCTTTGATGCCGAGGAGGGGCACGGGGGTGAGGCCGAGGGGATTGGGGCGGTGGGGCGAACGGGTGGCGAAGACGCCGCGGCGTTGGATCGGACCGCGCGGCGGGAGCACGAGCGGGCGCCAGCCCTCGTTGCGATGAAACCACCAGAGCAACCACACGCGTTCGAAGCCGGCGAGGTCGCGCAGGGCGTCCTCGTAGCCGCAGTCCGGGAGGAGTTCCAATTCGTTGCGCTCCTCGGTGGCCGCCGAAGGTTGGTGGCCGGCCTGGAACTTGACCTGCTGGCGGGTGCGGAGAAAGCCGATGGGTTGGAGCGTCAGCGATGAGGGCAAGCCGCCAACAAGCCGCGTTCGCGGCCGGAGGTCACGACGGAAGTGCGGGCGGCGGTGCGGGCGCGCTCACGTTCCTGCAAGCGCCATCCGCGGCGGGCCGGGCCGCTCCGCGGGTGGGGCGCTGGGCCGCCACCACGGCTACGGGGCGGAAGGCCGGGCCGCGGGCGCGGGCGCGGGGGGCGGCGGGATTGCGGTGGGCGCGGGCTGGGCAGACTTGCGGCGCTCCATGATCGCAAGGGGGTTCGCGGGCACCGCGTTTTCGTCCACGTAGCGCGCGAGATCCCGCATCGCGATCACGGTGAATTTTTCGGCGTGAAGCCACGCCATATACTCTTCGAAGCGTTCGCGGGGAGTGTTGACCCAGGGGTGTTCGCCGTCGGGGACGCCGTGAAATTGGAGGACGGCGATGCGGCCGCCGCGTGCGAGCGCGACGGCGCGTTGGAGATTTTCGAGGGACCAGCTGGGGCGGGCGTCGCCGGCCGTGGGAATGAGCAAGGCGTGATCGAGGCCGGGTTCGTAGGCGACGCCGCCGCCGATGGCGTAGGGCACCTCGGGCTCGCCGCCGCGTCGCGCAAAACGGATGCCGGCCTGGTGCAACACGGGGAGGGCGGCGACGTGAAACTTGTTGCCCGGCCAGGCGAAACTGACGGGGGGAGGGATGCCGTGTTCGCGGCACCGGTCGGCGATCACGGCGAGCTGCTCGGCGAGGCGCGGCACCGTTTTCTCGGTGATGCTGAGATGGTCGCGGGTGTGGTTGCCGATCTCGAAGCCGTCGCGGTGCAGTTCGGCGATCTGCGGCCACGTGAGGTAGTCGGTTTTGTTTTTCGCAAACGTGAAGCCTTCCGTAATGAAAAACGTGGCGCCGAAGCCGTAGCGTTTGAGCACGGGCCGGGCGACGGTGGAGTGCGACGCGGAAGAGTCGTCGAAGGTGAGGACGATGAGTTTGTCCGGCACGGGGGGGGCGGCGTGAGTGGGCGGAGCGGAGAGAGCGGGGAGAGCGAGGGCGCAGAGGAGGAGCGCGCGCGAGCGCAAGGAGGGATGACGCATGACGGGGGGGGCGGGGGGACGCAGCGGAAGCGGGGTGAGGAACAAAGACAACGTTGAAGCCCGTCGGGCAATGCGCATGGTCGGGCCATCATGAAACATGTGCTTCGTTTCCTTCTGGGGGCCCTGGTGAGTTTGGCCGCGGTGGCGAGTGGGTTTGCGGCCGAGCCGGCGAAAGGCGAGGCGGAGCCAAAGTGGCGCGCGTTGTTTGATGGGAAGACGCTCGCGGGATGGCTGCCTTCGGACTTTGAGGGCGGCGGGGCGGTGGCCGTGGAGAATCCGTTTCGGGGCGGGCCGGGGGCGATCGTGATCGCGGCGGGTGAGACGTTGTCGGGGTTTACGTGGACGAAGGGCGGCGAGCTGCCGCGCGAAAACTACGAAATCACGCTCGAGGCGATGAAGCTCACGGGGAGCGACTTTTTTTGCGGCCTCACGTTTCCCGTCGGGAAATCCGCGTGCAGCCTCATCGTGGGCGGCTGGGGCGGAATGGTGATCGGGCTCTCGAGCATCGATCACGTCGACGCGTCGGAAAATGAAACCACGCAGGGGCGGGAGTTCAAAGACGGGCAGTGGTATCGCGTGCGCGTGCGGGTCGCGGGCGACAAGATCGAGGCGTGGATCGACGACGAGCAATTGGTGGACGTCGAAATCAACGGCCGGAAAATTACGCTGCGGGGCGGAGATATCCAGAAATCGCTGCCGCTGGGCGTGGCCACCTACATGACGAGCGCGGCGGTGCGGGCGATCCGGCTGAGGCGGTTGTAGGCGCGGGCTCGCGCCGGGCCGTTACTTGGAGTCGCGGAGCTTGAGGTAAGCGGCGGCGTAGCGGCGGCCAAACTCGCGGTAGGCTTCGGCGCTGAAGTGGGTTTTGTCGCCCTTGTCCTTCAGGCCGTCGGAGCTGACGAAGGCGGTGCGGGAAACTTTGCCGGGGAGGTCGCGGTGCGCCTGGTCGACCTGGAGTTTGAACTCGTTCCACGGGCTGCCCTCGAATCGGCCGAGCTGACCGGCGATGAACGGCACGGTGGGCGCGGCGAGTTCGGCGCGGAGGCGCGCGATGAGCGCGTGGA
>CAJAYO010000218.1 GCA_903948415.1 uncultured Opitutia bacterium
CCCAAGCGAAAGTGCGCGACCAGCGTCGCGGTGCTGGCGCCAGAGTGGGTTGCTCGGTGGTCGCGGGTGGAAACGCCACGACGGGTGCCGCGCGATCGAAGGCGGTGTTGTTCTCGCTGCGAAATTCCGGGAGTGCGCCGAGGAGGCCGAGGGTTTGCTCAAGGCGGGCGACGGTGGCGGCGTGGCGCGGATCGGCGCGGAGCCATTGGGCGAATTCGCGTTCGCGGGCGGGCGAAAAGCCGTCGTCGCGCTCGGTGAGCCAGGCGATGGCGGCGTCCTCGATGACGGCGGAGGAAGGATTGGTTTTCAAGAGGGCTCCTTCATGGCAGGGGCGGCGTCGACGAGGCCGCGGGCTTCGAAAAACCGGGCGCAGTCGCGGACGCCTTTGAGCAAGTGGCCCTTCACGGTGCCGAGGGAAATGTTGAGGCGCTCGGAGATTTCCTTGCCGGAGCAGCCGTCGAGGTAGCGGAGGAGCATGACCTCGCGGCAACGCTCCGGGAGGGCACGCAGCGCTTCGGTGAGCGCTTCGCGGCGCTGGCGGCGCTCCATCGTTTCGACGACGGTGGGCGGAGTGTCGAGGAGGGGGAGGGCGATGAGGCCCTCATAGTCGGCGAGGGATTCGTGCGGGTGGACGTTGCGACGGCGGAAGAGGTCGATGGCGGCGTTGCGCGCGGTGGTGAAGAGAAACGCTTTGGGATGGGCGAGGCGGGCGGGGTCGTCGATGCGCAGGACGCGCACGTAAGTCTCTTGCACGAGATCGTCGTGATCGGGGAGCGAGGGGAACCGGCGCGAGAGATAGGCACGGAGGGCGGGCTCGTGGGGCTGCACGTGCTCGGAAAACCAGCGGGCCTGTTCGGCGGAAGACATTCGGGGTTGCGGCTCGGGCGGGGCCGGAGGGGGAAGGCGTTTTTATCGGTCCCGACGAGGTGGGTGTCGAGGGGGTTTGCCGGGGAAAACCATTCGGAGAAACTATTTTCAAATAGGACCGGGTCCAAATCGCTGCGGCTGCGTCTAGGGGCAGGCGGGAGCGGATGGGCGGTCGGGTAGAGACGGCTGGCCGAGCCGACGGGGAGGGTTGGTTGCGGACGCCAGGGAGAAACGCCCTGGCCGGGGGCGGCGGCGATTGCGCCGATTCGCCGCGGGGAGAGGGCCGCCGAACTTCTGGCTACGGCGGGACGAGCGTAGTCAGGTCCGGGAAGGCCTGCAGATCGGTATCGCACGAGGCGACTTGGGCACCCTGTTCGACGGCCGTGGCGGCCAGGTAGGCATCGCCGAAATCGACATTCGCTTGGGTAACGCGTTTCAGGGCGTCGAGGATGCGTTTGCGGTGTTCCGCTTCGAGGACGTTGGACTGGATGAGCGGGATGAGTCTGGCCGCAGCTTCGACGCGGGTATGTTTGTAGACGCGGGCGAGGACGCAGAAGATTTCCGCGACCGTCACGGCCGAGATCGCCAGCCGCACTTGGCCTGACTTGGCGCGCGCGAACAATTTTGCCGACGCCGGAGATTGACGGGCGTCATCGTTCCGCAGGAAACGCAGGACGACGTTGGCGTCGAGGTGGTAGCAAGGAGCCATGAGCGCTACTTTTTCCTTTTCGCGGAACGGGTCGCCCAGCTCGTGCGTGTCTTGGTTTTTTCATCGGGGTTACGCAATTGAGCGGAGCTGGCGGAACCAAACAGCGTCAGGATATCCGGCACGGGTCGCACCAGCGCGCTGCCATCGGGCATGTCCTCCCAGACCACTTGGCTGGATTTCCAGCGCGCGCGGTATTTTGCCGGAATCGTCGTTTGGCCCTTACTTGAGACGAGCGTCTTTACCATGAGACGCTTCCTTTACGGCGCGTTGGCCAGGGTCAAAGGCCTCCTCGGGCGGAACCAGAACCGCGTTGGTGAGGAGCGCGGAGGCGGACCGATTTTCCCCGCCGGAGGCGACTACTTCTTCGCCGCGAGGAAGTGGACGAGGGCGGCGAATTCGTCGAGGGAGAGGGCGTTGGCGAGACCTTCGGGCATCATCGACATGGGGAGGTGTTTGTCTTCCTTCACGTCGGCGGTGAGGACGGTGGAGACGGCGCCGGCCATGTCGCGGAGGACGATTTTTTCCGAGGTGGTTTCGGTGGCGAAACCCATGCGCGTGGAGCCGTCTTTCAGGGTGAGGAGGACGGTTTGGAAACCCTGGGAGATGGTGTCGCTCGGGCGGAGGATCGCGGTGGCGATCTGCGCGGGATTCATGATGGAGCCGATCTGGCCCATGAAGGGGCCGAGGACGGCGCCGCCGGGTTGCAAGGCGTGGCAGGCGACACAGCCCTGTTGGGTGAAGAGGGCTTCGCCGCGGGCGTGGTTGGGTTTCAGTTTGTCGACGGCGAGGATGATGTCTTCGAGGGCGGTGGTCGCGACGGCGCCTTTTTGGGAGGCGATTTTCGCGAGGTCGATGGTCGGGGCTTTCTCGGTGGGGGCGGCCACGAGACGGGTGCCGAGCTTCGCGAGACCGAGGCGGTGGGAATCGTTGAGGCGCGCGAGGAAGTCGAGTTGGGCGGGCGTGGCGCGGGCGGTCTCGGCGGCGAGGGCGGCGGCAATGCGGGGCGAGGCGGACCAGGTGACGGGAGTGTAGTAGGGTCCGCGGGTGTCGGGCCGGGTGCTCCACCACGTCGTGCCATCGAAGGGCTTCTCTTGCTGATAAAGGCGGGCGAGGGTGGTGAGGAGTTTCGCGCGCAAGGCGGGCGCCATGTCGGGCGTGAGTTTGGCGAGCAGGCCGTCGACGGCGGCGGGTTCGTGGAGAGACGACAAGGCCCAGAGGGCGAGGTCTTCGTTCTTCGTGCCGATGGCGGCGAGGGAGGCGTCGACGGCGCCAAGTCGCATGAGCGCGTGGGCGGCGAGGTGGGGCACGACGATGGCGGAGTTGGGCGTGGCGTGGCGCGGGGCAAAGGAGGCGGTGGGATTTTTCAGCGGCGGGCCGCTGGAGACGAAGAATTCGACGGAGACTTCGGGGCCGCTGCTGGCGGGCGTGCGGGCGCGGGCGTCAAATTGCACGGCGCCGGGCGGCACGAGGTAGGTGACGTAGGGTGTGCCTTCGATGATCACGGCGGGGCCGGAGGGCGGGCGTTTGTTTTTTTTGCCGGATTTGTCCGCGGCGGCGGCGTCCGGGGCCGGCGCGGCGGCGGCCGGGGGCGCGGCTTCGACGGTGGCGCGGCCGGCGAGGGGGGTGAGCGTAGAGAGCGCGACGCGGGTGCGATCGGCGAGGGTGAAGGTGGCGTCGGAGATCGCGAGGCGGGCGGGCTTGGCGGCGTCGGTGGTGGAGACCAGATGCAGGCGGAGTTCGTTGCCGGGTTTCGTGGAGAGGGTGACGCGGCTTTCCCGCGCGCCCTTGAGCGTGTCTTTTTGCGTGAAGTCACCGTCACCGCCGTCTTCGGGCTTGGTGAAGGGTTCGGCGAGGAGCGCGGTGGCGGCGGCGGGGTTGCCGAGGCGGCCGAGGGCGATGGCGGCGGCGGCGCGTTGGCGCGGGGTGCCGGTGCGGAGCGTGTTGGTGAAGGGGGCGAGCGGGAGCGGCGAATTTTTCAGGCGCGGCAAGCGGTCGGTGGCGGCGCGGAGGGCGAATTCGCGGAGCGGTTCGTCGACGGCGAGGGCGAGGATGGCGGCGGCGGAGGATTCGAGTTGGGCGTAGGTGAGGAGCGCGGCGACGCGCACGGCGAGGGATTGGGTGGAGGATTTCGTGAGGGCGAGCACGGCGGTTTTCGCGGCGGCGGATTCGGCGGGACGGGCGAGGATTTCCTGTTGCGCGTAGAAGCGCGTGGTGGCGCTGGCGGAGGCGAGGAGGGTGACGAGGTCGGCGAGTTTCGCGGTGGCGAGATCGGGGAGG
>CAJAYO010000219.1 GCA_903948415.1 uncultured Opitutia bacterium
GGGATCATGCCGGAAAAATTATCGGCCTCGGCGCCGGTGATGCGCTGGGAGACGGCGCTGGCGAAGACCTGGAGGCCCCGCGCCCAGGAGGGGAGAAACGTGAGGGCCTGGCGGTATTGGAGATCGACGCCATCCATGTGCACGGTGCCGGGCACATTGTATTGGGTGCGGATATCGAACAGCCCGTATTCGGCGGGGTCGAGGCCGTGGATGGCGAGGAATTCGGGTGTGCCCGGGAGGGTGGTGTTGCCGAAGAAGTTTTCGAACTGCCGGCGATACGCGCCGACGGAGACAAGGCCGATGCCTTCGAAGTAATACTCGAGGCCGAGTTTGCCGGTGCGCGCGCTCCAGACCTTGATGGCCGTGTTGCTGAGGGTGATGAAATTCGTCGGCCCCGGCGGCGCGGAAAGATCGGGCAGGGTGACGCCGCCGGCGTATTGGTTGTAGTTGGGCCGGCCGACGGAGTGGTAGTAGGCCGCGCGGGCGAGCAGGTTTTCGCGGAGGTTGTAGCTCGCGTTCAGGCTGGGGAAGAAACGCAGGTATTCTTTTTCCACGTGGGCGCCGCGCGCGAGATAGGTGCGCTTGGAAACATCGAGCGCTGCGGTGGAGAGGGGGAGCGGCCGGCCGTTGGCGCCGAGGATTGGGCGGCCGCTGGCGTCGCGCTGGAAATTGAGCGTGGGGTCTTCGCGCGGGCCGTCGGCGAGGATGTTTGTCTGCTCGGCCCGAAGCCCGCCGGTAAGTTTGAGGCGGTTTTCTAAAAACTGAATGTCGCCGCGCAGATAAGCGGAGCGGGTGATCTCTTCGGCGTATTTGGACAGGCCGACGCTGGAGCGATAGGCGTTGTTTTCGTTTTGCGTGAAATAGGCGGGCTTGGCCTGATAGAGCTCCCAGAGTTTTTGGTTGCTGATGCGCTGCGTGGACGGAAAGCCAAAGACGCCGGGGCGACGGGAGAATTCGGGATCGAGGACGACGAGCGCGCTGTCGTCACTGGTGCCGGTGGGGGCGGTGGTGGCGCGGCCGTCGGCGCCGACAAAGGTGTAAACGGCGGACCCGCCGAGGCGATCGCGCGAGCCTTGACGCAGATCGAGGCCGGCCTTCAAGGCGACGGGAACGCGCCACGTGAAATCGCGGGCGATGTTGGCGTAGGCGCTGCGTTTAATGTCGTGGGTGACGTCGTCGAGGCGGCGGCCGTATTGGGAATTTCCACTCCCGCTGGTGAGCGTATAACTGGAGAGAGCATAGGGATCGACGAAGGCACCGGTCGCTCCGTCGGTCACGGTGATGCGTCCCGGACGAAACGGGCCGATGTCGTCAAACGCGACGGTGACCCCGGAGCGTTGGGCCGAGACGCCGCCGAAGTAGCCGCGGGAGAGATTGCGGGAGATGCTGCGGGCGCGGGAGTCGCCGGCCCCGGCTTCAATTTTCCAGAGGGGACCGGCATGGCGGTAGACGAGGGTAGCGCTCAGGTTGGCGGAGTCTTGGTCGCGGTCGGCATTGGCCATGGCGACGCTCCCGCCGCCGGCGAATCCGTGGGTGTAGGTCGGCCCGAAATTTCCAACGAGCACCCGGTTGACGCTGAAGGTGAGGTCGCGGCTGCTGTAATCGCCTGCGAAGGACGCACCCTGCATGGAAAAGGAAAGGCGGTCGGCCGCACTGAGTTTATAGTCGACGGTGGCGCCGGCCGAGGTGCGGCGAGTTTGGCGGGGGAAATCGCGGAAGAGGTAGTCGCTGAGATAAGGTTTATCGGGCGTGGTGGTGGGCAGGAAGCCGCCGTTGGTGGCGGCGGCGGCGCCGCGCCACGTCGTCTGCACAAACGTCGAGGGTTGGTATTGGGTCGACGAGCCGCCGGAGAGGGTGAAGCCGAAACGGGCGTTGACGGGTTTCACGTAGGAAAATTCGAAGCCGGGATTTACTTTGCGCGTGGTGCCGCTCCCGGGGCCGGGGGTGGGGTGAACGTCGCGTGCGTCGTCCCGCATCAGGAAGTAGGCGCTGGCGTTGAGGAGTGGCTGGGAGCGGTCAAAGGCGCTGCGGGGAACCATGTTGATCGAGCCGGCGAGGGCCATGCCCGGTGATTCGGGGGTGGGGGAGAAACGGACCTCGATGCGCGCGAGGTTGTTGGTGGCCACATTGGTCATTTGCGTATTGCGCGCGGTGTTGGCCTGCGCGCTCGCCTGATCGAAGCCGTTTACCGTGACCGGCGTGTAGTCGGCGGGAGCGCCGTTGAGCTGGATGTTCATCGCCTCGCCGCCGACCCACGCGACGGATACGCCCGGCACGGACTTGAGGAGCTCGCCGACGCTGCCATCGGCGGTCGTGCCAAATTCGTCGGCGGCGATGACCTTGCGCATATCGGAGGCGAAGCGCTGATCGTTGATGGCGATCGCGGCGCCATCCATGTCGCGAGAGGAGGCGACGACAAACTGATCCAGTTTCACCGGGCTGCGACCCGAGACCGGGTCCTCGCCGAGCGGGCGCAGAGTGAAGTCGTGCCGGGCGGACTGGCCGGCGGTGATGACCACCGTCGCGGTTTCCGGAGCGAGCCCGGTGTAGAAAACCCGCACGCGCGCCGCGCCAGCGGGCAAAGCGGGGAAGGTGTAGCTGCCCAGCGAGTCGGTGAGCGTGGCCAGCGCGGTGCCCTCGATGGTGATACGGGCGCGCTCGAGGACTTCGCCTTTGGCGGCGAAGGCCACGATACCGGTGAGGGAGCCGGGGCCGGATTGCGGCGTGTCGGCCGGGCAGGGTAACGATCCGAGAAACAGCGCGAGAAATCCGGTGACGGTGCGTGTGATCGGCGCAGGGGTGGAGAAACGTCTGCGTCGCAGAAGTTGAAACATGGGGGTGGGGTGGGGTGACTGGTAACCGAGAACAAACGCGACGGTGGGGTGCGGGAGACGGCGAAGCAAGGGCGGTCGCGCGCGGGCAGGGTGGGCGAGCGAGGGTCGCGCCGCCGGGGCGGCTCGCTTGACAAGGGCGCGGCCGGGCGCGACAGGAGAGCGATGCGCACCCTGCCCCCGACGACCCGTGGACGATTTGCCGGACCGAGGGGGCGTGCGTGGGTGGCCGGATGCGGCCGGGTGCTGGCGGCGCTGGGCGGAATGATGCTGGCGCGGGCAACGGCGGCCGAACTGGCCGCGAAGCCGCCAGGAGTCGAGGTGCGGCGGAATGTTGCCTATGCGGACAACGGGAACCCGCGGCAGACGTTGGACCTCTACTTGCCGAAGGAGCGCGTGCCCGGGGGCCGGCTGCCCGTCGTGGTGTTCATCCACGGCGGCGGCTGGCAGAACGGCAACAAGTCGGCGGGTCAGTCCTGGGTGGAGCCCTACGTGGCGAGCGGGCTCTACGCGGGCGTTGCGGTGGGCTATCGCCTGGCCGGAGAGGCCCCTTGGCCGGCGCAGATCCACGACTGCAAAGCGGCGTTGCGATGGCTGCACGCGAATGCGGCGCGCTGCGGGCTCGACGCGGGGCGAATCGGGGTCGTGGGCAATTCGGCCGGGGCGACGCTGGCGTTGCTTTTGGGCGCGAGTGAAGTCACGGCCGGGCTGGAGGGGGCCGTGGGACCGCATTTGTCGGAGAGCAGCCGCGTCGCGGCGGTCGGGAATTTTTTCGGCCGCATCAATTTTCTCGCGGAGCCGGCGACGGCTCGCGCGGGTCCGGCCCAGGCGGCGGCGCTCGCGGGGCGGCTGACGGTGCTGTTCGGCGGGACGCTGGGGGAGAAGGCGGAGCTGGCGCGGGAGGCTTCGCCGGTGAACCACATCACGGCGGGGCACGCGCCGGTTTTCACC
>CAJAYO010000220.1 GCA_903948415.1 uncultured Opitutia bacterium
CTAGCTAGCAGCGCCACTTGGAGGGATCCAGCATCCAGCCAGCAGTAACCGCCGTAGCTCCTACTACCTAAGTACTACGTGTACTACACGGCCGTAGTAAGCTCCTAGCTAAGTAACCACACGGCCCGTACGGCCGTGTAGCTCCTGACTGTGCGGGATCAGAAGCGGGCGGGAGCTCTACACGGCCGTACGTGGAGACGTGGAGTGCAAATGCCGTTGCCGTAGCTGCGGGCGGCGGCGGCCGGTGCCGCCGCTTTGGGGGCGGGGGCCGCGACGACCTCGCCGGGTTTGCCGATGGCGCAGAGCGGATCGCCGATGGCGACCTGGGCTCCGGCGGCGGAGAAGATCTTCAGCAACGTACCGGCGAAGAAGCTCTCGAGCTCCATCGTGGCCTTGTCGGTCTCAACCTCGGCGAGCATGTCGCCCGCTTTGATGACGTCGCCTTCTTTTTTCAGCCACTTGACCAGCGTGCCCACCGTCATGGTGTCGCTGAGTTTCGGCATATCGATGAGTTGGGCCATGGCTGGGCGGAAGTTGAGAGTTAAGAGCGGAAAGGTGAGGGCCGGAGCGAACGCAGATCAGGCGAGGGCAGCGAGGACGGCTTTGACGACGCGACCGGGATTGGGGAGTTGTTCGGTTTCGACGGGCGGGCTGTAGATCGCGGGCGCGTCGACGGTCGCGAGGCGATGGATCGGGCCGTCGAGGTCGTCGAAGGCTTCGCGCTGGATCATGTAGGCGAGCTGGGTGCCGACGCTGGCGAAAGGTTTCTGTTCCTCGACGATGAGGACGCGGTGGGTCTTCCGGACGGAGGCGAGGACGGTGTCGATGTCGAGGGGGCGGATGGTGCGGAGGTCGACGACTTCGACGGAAATGTCGTGTTCTTTTTCGAGCGTCTCGGCGGCCTTCAGCGAGTGGATGACGCAGCGGCCGTAGGTCACGATGGTGAGATCGGTGCCGGTGCGCTTCACGTCGGCCTTGCCGAGCGGGATGACGTATTCGGCCTCGGGGACTTCGCCCTTGTCGCCGTAGAGAATGGTGTTCTCGAGGAAGAAGACGGGGTCGTTGTCGCGGATGGCGGATTTGAGGAGTCCCTTCGCGTCGTAGGCGGTGGAGGGGACGACGACCTTCACGCCGGGGTGGTTGGCGAGGACGTTTTCCGGCGTGTGCGAGTGGGTGGCGCCGACGTTGGTGCCGCCGTTGGCGGGGCCGCGGATGACGATCGGGCAGTTGATCTGGCCGCCGCTCATGTAGCGGACGTTGGCGGCGTTGTTGAGGATTTGGTCGAACGCGACGGAGTAGAACGACCAGAACATCAGCTCCATCACGGGACGGATGCCGAGCATCGAGGCGCCGACGCCGAGGCCGATGAAGCCGGCTTCGGAGATCGGCGTGTCGACGATGCGGTCCGGGCCGAATTTTGCGAGGAGGCCCTCGGTGACCTTGTAGGCGCCGTTGAACTGGGCGACTTCCTCACCCATGACGACGACGTTCGGGTCGCGGGTGAGTTCCTCGGCAAGGGCGTGGCGGATGGCTTCGCGGTAGGTGATCTGAGGCATCGGACGAGGGAAAGTTGAGAGCGGAGAGCGGAGAGTGGAGGGTGGAGGGCCGGACGGTGGCGCGGCTCAGTCGAAGAAGAGGCGGCCTTCGGATTTGCGTTCGGCGGGATGGTCGGACTCCCAGTAGACGTCTTTCTGGATGTCGTCGACGGTCGGGTAGGGGCTGGCGTCGGCGAACTCGGCGGCGATCTCCGCCTCGGTGCGGGCTTCGGCGTCGATTTGTTCGGCGATCTCGGCGGTGAAGACGCCGGCGGCGAGGAGTTGGTGGAGGGCCACCTGGATCGGGTCCTTGTTGTTGCGGTATTCCTCGACCTCGGCCTTGGTGCGATAGGTGTTGTCCGGGTCGGCGACGGAGTGGCCGCGGTAGCGATAGGTGTCGATCTCGACGGTGCTGGGGCGGGAGTTTTCGCGGGCCTGGGTGAGGAAGTGATCCATCACCGCGCGCACTTCGAACACGTCGTGGCCGTTGCACTGGCCCCATTCCATATTGTAGCCTGCGGCGCGTTTGGCGAGTTCGCCGGCGGAGGAGCGGGCCTGGCTCGTGCCCATGGAATAACCGTTGTTCTCGATGACGAAGACGACCGGGAGATTCCAGAGGGAGGCGAGATTGTAGGCCTCGTGCACGGCGCCCTGGTTGACGGCGCCGTCGCCCATGAACGCCATGGCGGCGCCCTTCTTACCCTGATATTTCAACGCGTAGGCGAGGCCGGTGCCGAGCGGGATCTGGCCGCCGACAATGCCGTGGCCGCCCCAGAAATTTTTGTCGGGGGCGAAATAATGCATCGAGCCGCCCTTCCCCTTGGAGCAACCGGTGATCTTGCCGTAGAGTTCGGCCATGAGGGGTTTGGTGTCCATGCCGACGGCGATGGCGTGACCGTGGTCGCGGTAGGCGGTGATGACGTGGTCGTTTTTGCCCATCAGGGAGCAGCAGCCCACGGCGACGGCCTCCTGGCCGATGTAGAGGTGGAGGAACCCGCCGATGTTGGTGCCGCCGGCGGCGTTCTTGCCCTGGTAGGCGCGCAGTGAGCGCTCCTCGAAACGACGGATGCGCACCATGGTGCGATAGAGGTCGATCTTTTGCTCGCGCGAGAGCGAGGCATTGATGGGCGTGAGGGCGTAGTCGGAGGCCGGGACGGCAGACTCGACTTTTTTGGCGGCAGGGGCGCTAGGTTTCTTGCTCACGGAAGATGGTGCGGTTGGAGGAAACGGGAAAGTGTTCGGTGGATGGCGGCGAAATCAAGCGTGGATTCGAAACGTGACGCAGGCGGCGTCCCGCGTGGGGGGCGATGCGAGGACCCGAATCCAGCCCGTGGGTGGGGCGGGCGGGAAATCCCGTGCCACGGGGAAGTCGGTCCCCACTTGGACAGGGATCGCCGCCGCACTGGCGATCGTCGTGGCGGGATTCGTCGGGTTCACGAATCGGAAATCCGCCCCGCCGCCCGCTCCCGTAGCGGCGAGCGCCAGCGAGCCGAAAGCAGGCGCTCCCGCACCGATCGCACCCGCCGAACCACGCCGCGGACCGAAATCGATCGTGGTGCGGCCGTTCGAGAATCTCAGCGCCGACCAGGAGGCCAACGCGGTCTTCGTCGACGGCATGCACGTGGACGTGATTTCGAATCTCCTCCGGATCCGCGAACTGCGCGGTGTGCCGCGCGACCCGGCGATGACGTATCGCGGGGCGAAGAAAACGCCCAAGGCGATCGCCGAAGAACTCGGGTGGCGTTCGTGCTGACGGGCACCGTCAGCCGCGTGGATCAAAAAGTCGGCATCACCGGCACGTTGATCAATCCGCGCACGGACGAGGCGATTTGGAACAAGCCCGACGATAAAAATCGCACGGACATCTTCGCGATTCAGGCGGAACTCGCGCAGGCCATCGCGGGCGAGTTGAAGACGGTGCTCTCGTCCGCGGAAAAGAAATTGGTCGAGCGGCGCGCGACCGAGGATCCCCTCGCCTACGATTTTTTTCTCAAGGCACGCGCCGAACGCTACCGTGCCGCGGGGGGGAGGGCGCATCACGGTGGATGAATAAACCCGGTTGTTGGAGCCGGCTGGAGCGCGCGACCACGCGTTGGCCGGTGCTTGGGCGGAGTTGGCTCGCGCGCATGCATTGGTCTACATGAACGAGATTGACCACTCCGAGGGTCGTCCCAACCGGGCCCGGACGGCGATTGAAACTGCCGTGCAGCTCGCCCCCGCAGCTCCTCCGCGTTCAGGCGTTTCCCCCTTGGCGGAAGAAGGGCGAGCCATCCGCATGCAGATCGCCAGCGATCAGGGTGATGCCGCGGCTGTGGGGCGCCTCGATGAGCCGTCTCGCGCGAAATCATACCGTGCCGCGATCCGTGTCGCGGTGGCGCTTGCCAATACCGGCGCTCGAAGGGAGGCCGCCGGCCGTTTGGAAGCTGCCGCCGCGAAGTTGCGCGCGCTGCGCGTAAACCAGCCGGAGAATTCCAGTGCTTGGAGGCAACTCGGGCGGTTTAAAGCACTGCTTGGGCACCCCGAGGAAGCGTTGCGCTGTGCACTCAAGGGTGTCGCGCTCGTTCCGGTAGCGCGCGATATCTGGCAGGGCCCTGATGCGGAAGAAGCCCTGGCGTTTGTTTACGCGTGAACGGGCGACAAGCCCCGGGCGATCGAAACTTACGCACGCTTACTCGCGAAGCCGGGCGCGCGGCACGGCGCTGAACCTTTGTTTGTCAACGCCATGAAGCGCGGGATCTGGTTCGCGCCACTCCAAGGCGACCCTCGGTTCGAAACGCTGCTCAACGACCCGAAGAACAACGCGCCGCTGTTTTGCGGCGAGTGTGACGGATGGAGAAACCTGCTTCGAGGCGATGGATTGAGCGTGGCACGGACTAGCCAGTCCGTGGTCCGCGCCGGGGTTTTACGGGCCGGGAATCACACGCTGGAAAGCCCGGGCCACGAAATCGCCTGCGCGCCGGATCCGACGTTCGGTTCAGGGCTTCGTTGCCACACCCGCGAGCGCCACGCCCGTCGCCTGCACTTTGCGACGGTAGATGGTCGTGCCGGCACCGACGTAGAGGTAGCCGCGGCCCGGGCCCGAGAGCACGCAGCTCACTTCGCCGACCCCGGCGCGCGCCTTGGCGAGCACACCGCAGAGCCGGCCCGTGGGATCGAAGACTTGGATACCGAGGGCGGTGGTGACGTAAAAACGGCCTTGTTCGTCGGTGGTCATGCCGTCACCGCTGGCGCCCGCGAGATACGGGGGCGGCTGCTGGCTCTTGAACTCGCCCTTGGGATCGATCGGGCGGCGCATGGCCATCGTGGGCGCGCCGGCATCAAGCGAGCCGTCGGCGTTGATGCGGAACGTCCACACCGCCCCGCCGCGGTGCTCGCTCACGGCCAGCGTGCCTTGGTCCGGCGAGAGCGTGATGCCGTTGGGATTCGCGATGCCGCCGGCCGCGGCGCGGAGCGTCTTGGTGGCGAGGACGACGTGGCCGATTTCTTTCTTCGCCGTGTGCGTGAAGTAGAGGTGCCCGCTGGCGGTCACAACAAGGTCGTTGGGCTGCACGTCGGTTGCGATGACCTCGACGGCACCGGTGGCGGGTGTGATCGCGACGAGGCGTTTCTTCGCGCCCTGGCAGGCGTAGAAGCGGCCGTCGGGACCGAATTTCAGCCCGCTCACGACTTCGTCGCTGAGTTTTGTTTTCGTGCCGTCGAGGGCGATCTTGTAGAGGCCGGGCGCGGTGCCGCGCATGTCGCAGAAATAAAAATTGCCGGCATCGTCGGTCGCGAGCGCATCGCCGAAACCGATGTTTTCCACGACGGGCTTCCAGCCTTCGCCCTCGATGAGCAGACGGTGAAGCGTCAGGTCGCCGCCAAGGTCGCCCTTGGTGACGATGGTCGGCTTGGGGGCTTCCTTGCGCCAGAGCCAGCGGAGCGCAGCGGGGAAGACGGAGCCGCCGTGCGCGGAGCCGTGGCTGTAGCCCTCGGCGTAGTCGAAATGCACGTCGTAGCCCATATAGCGCAGGGCGGCGTGCATCTGCTGATTCGCGATCGGCCAGTTGCCATACGGATTGTCGAGATCGCCGCTCACGTCTTCGAGGTAGACGCGGAGGGGCTTGCGCTCGGTTTTGCGGATGAGGGCCGGGTAGGCGTCGCCGCCGCGGAGATTCACGTAGCTGCCGACCGTCGAGTGGACCTTGCCGAATTGGTCGGGGCGTTCCCAGGCGGCGGTGAAGGCCGCGATGCCGCCGCTGCTGGACCCGCTGATCGCGCGCAGGGCGGGATCCTTTGAGACGGGATACCGTTTCTCCACCTCGGGTAAAATCTCCTCCAGCAGCATCCGCACGTAGCGGTCGCCGAGCGAGTCGTATTCGAGCCCGCGGTTGCTGAAGGTGGTGCCGGCTTTTTTGGCGGGATTCGCCGGGCGCGTCGGATCGTTGCCGGGGTTGACCATGACCGCGACGGTCACGGGCATCTCGCCGCGCGCGATCAGATTCTCGAATACGATCGGCACACGCCAGTTGCCGGTGGGGGAGTGGTAGCCGCGGCCGTCCTGGAAGACCATGAGCGCGGCGGAGCCGTCGGGTTGGTAGCCGGCGGGCACGTAGACCCACCAGTCGCGCGTGGTGCCGGGATAAAGCTTCGATTGCAGCGCGGGCATCTGAACGAGCTGACCGGTGGGCACGCCGGGCTGCGGGGAATGGTCGGGCGTGGCCTTGAAACCGTCGGCGGCGAACAGGCCGGCGGGCAGGGCGAACGAGAGGAGTAGAAACGGGAGAAAATGGCGGGGGCGCATGGGAGGATGGGGGGGGGCGCTCAACGTTTGACGCGGAACGCCGAACGCTGAGGGAGGGAAGGGTGCAGGGAGGAGTGTTTCCGGGGTTTGGCGCGCTCAACGTCGAGCGTTCGGCCGCTCGGCGGCCGTTAGTTTTTGGGCCAGTCGCGCCAGAGCCAGCGCAAGGTGTCGGGGAAGATCGCACCGCCGTGTTTGCCGTTGTGGCCCTCGGTGCCGAACACAAAGGTGTGGTCGTAGCCCGCATATTTCAGGGCGGCCGCCATGTCGTGATTGGCGAGCGGCCAGTGGCCGTGCAGGTTGTCGAGATCGCTGCTGCCGTCCTGGAGGAACACGCGCAGCGGCTTGGGTTCGGCTTTGGATTTGCGGATGAGACCGGGGTAGACGTGACCGCCTTGGATGTTGGTAAAGCTGCCGATGTGGCTGACGACTTTGCGGAACGAGTCGGGGCGCTCCCACGCGACGGTGAACGCGGCGATGCCGCCGGAACTGTTGCCGCACACGGCGCGGCCGGCGGGATCGGCGGTGACGTTGAGGCCCTTCAGGGCCTCGGGGAGAAGTTCGTCGAGGACGAAGCGGGCGTTGGCGTCGCCGAGCGAGTCGTATTCGTAGCTGCGTTGGCTGCGCGCCTTCGCGCCGGGGGCGGTGGGGGCAACCGTGCCGGGGTTGATGCCCACGGCGATGGTCACGGGCATGTCCTTTTTCGCGATCAGATTGTCGAATACGACGGGCACGCGATAGGCGCCGGTCGCGCTCATCATCCCGCCGCCGTCAAAGAACACCATGAGGCACGCCGGTTTGGTCGCGTCGTAGCGGGCCGGCACGTAGACTTGATAGTCGCGCGTCGTGCCGGGAAACACCTTGCTGGTGGTGAACGTGCCGGTGCGGACGGTGCCACGCGGGACGTCGGCGCGAGGCTGCGAGTCGACGCCGAGCTTGTAGTCGTCGGCGGAGCGGAGCGAGGGAACCGCGAGCAACAGCAGCGCGGTCAGGAGCGGGGTGGGGAAGCGCACGCGGGAATCGCTACGCGGCACGCGCGGCGCGTGCAAGCGGTTTGGTGCGCGCGCGGAAGTCAGCCGGTCGGCCACGGTCACGGGTCTGACCGTGGCGACGGGTAACCTCCGGGATTGCAAGTTGAGCGGGCCGGACGGGGAGCGCATGGCCGGCGGCGCCGGTGACGCCAGACGGGCGGTGAGTGATGGGAGGCGGCGGGACAAGCACCGGGGCGGGCAAACCGGCGAGACCGCGGCGACGAGCGGCTGACGCAGGACGTTTGCCTTAGGCGCACCAATCCAGAGCCCGATGCCGGCCGATTCCGGGGCCGGCGAACCGCTCAGGCGCCGATGATTTCCTCGATCACGACATGGATCGGCTGGTCGGGCGCGCAGTCCGCCCGCAGGGACACGAAGGCGTCGCGGTAGCGGTCGTAGATCGGCCACAGCGCGGTGCGGTCGGTCTCGGGCAGCGGGATGGTTTCGATCGCCGCCCGGGAGAAGAACCCGAATTTGCCCTCGGAGATGTCGCTCGGCAGCGCGGCGATCGGTTTCTTGCACCGGAAGAGAAACATCAGCCAGTGCGACTGCCCCTCGTAGGCTTTTTCCGCGATGATGGAAAAAAGGTGGAGGTCGGCCGTGGTCACCACGTGGCCGGTTTCCTCGTGGGTCTCGCGGACGGCGCACTCGAACGGCGATTCGCCGACGGCGGTTTCCAGTTTGCCGCCGATCGGACTCCACGAGCCGAAGTTCGGCGCCTTCGCCCGGAGCAGCAGCAGGTGTTCACCCGCGGGATTTTCGAGGAAAACCAGGACGGCAATTTTGTAGGCGAGGGGAGGTGTCGGCATCGGAAAAGGAGGGGCGGAACGCGGGAACCAAGTTTTGAGCGTGACCTCGCCGGAAGGGTGCTCAACGTTTTTCCCCCTGTGAATCGCGTTTCGCACAAGATCGTCTCCCTCGTGCTCGGATGCCTCGCGTGCTTTTTCTGCACCGGTGCTTCGGCCCCCGCGCCCGCGGCGGCGGAAGTCGAGGTCACCACGGTCAAATTCACCAACCTCCGGGCGCCGACCGGCTCCATCGGCAACTGGTACGAGGCGGACGTCGCGCTGGAGGTCCGGCCCACGCCGAGCACGTCCGGGCGCATGGTCGCGCGGGTGCGCGTCACGCTCACCCTTGGCTTTGAACTGCCCACGCCGACCGGCGGGGAACGCCGGACGGAATTCTACCGCGCCGACGCCGAGTGCGTGGCCCTCGAGACCGGTCGCGCAGACGTGCGGTTCTACCTGCCACCGGAACTCGTGAAACGCGACCAGCTCCACGGCGATCCGAAATTCTGGGGCGTGGAACTCGCCGCGGGCGGA
>CAJAYO010000221.1 GCA_903948415.1 uncultured Opitutia bacterium
ATCTCCGTTTCTTGCCGCACTCGGTTCCCCCGGGTGGGCCGGGCGCGCCGCGCGCGGCTCAACGAGTCACGCCACGACCACCGATACGCCGCCCGCGGAGCGGCCGGCCCACCGCGGACGGCGCGGCCAGAAAACCGCGACGCGCTCCCGTCGGGCGAGCGGCCCCGCCGCGAAAACATGGGGGCGCCCGCCCGCGGGCCGCCGCTTTCGCGCGTGTCTTCCCCGGCCCGCGCCCCTGGATCGCCGGCGCCCTCGCCTTTCTTGGGCCCGTGGGTTTTGCCGCGTTCACCGGCCACACACGGGAGAATTATTTCTTCACCGTCCGCGCGAACCGCCACCTCGTCGAAGGCCCCGGCCTCATGTTTACGCCGGGCGAACGCCTCCACCCCTTGACTTCCCCGCTCGGCGTCCTGCGGCCCGCCCGGTGCACCGCCGTCGCCGGACCGGACCGCGACGAACTCGCTCTCCGGCTCTTCCGGCTGTTCAACGCCGCGCGCCTCGCCACCGCCTTGCGGCCCGGCCGCCGCGGGAACGAGGTTGAGGACCCTTACTTTTTGCTGCGCCGCAAATCCGACGCGCCCCGAAGCTCGCCCGCCGGGTCCGGCGGCCCCTCCTCGATGAAGCTTGCGCTCGGCGTGAGCTTCACGTGCCCGCCATTGGCGTGAAACGTCAGAACCGGACCGCCCTCGCCGAGCCGGCCCGCCAGCTTGCTCTTCCCATTCGCCCCCGACACCACCGTCATCGGCAACAGACTCTCCACCCGCCCCCACACCGACGAGGCGTTCACCGTGCAATTCGCCGCGGGATCGATCTTCACGTGGATGCTGCCGCCCGACGTGGTCAGGCTCGCCGCACCGGTCGTACCCCGCGGAAAGCCCACCAGCACATCGCCCGCCTCCGCCGAGGCCGTGATTCCACCACGGGCCGCCAGCACCTCCACGTCGCCCGTCGAATTCTGCAAATCCGCGAAACCGCCCATCGTACCGGCGCGGATCGTGCCGCGGAGCACGCGGACCTTCGCCGGTCCGCTGCACCGCGAAATCACCACGTCACCCACCTCGGTGCTCGCGTCGATCGAGCCGTCGATTCGCTTCAGAAAAATCGTCCCCGTCTCCGTCCGCGCCACCACGCGTCCCGTCAGATTCCCCACCGTGATCGCGCCGGCGCGGGTCGCGAGATCCACGTTGCACCGCCGTGGGACGGTGATTCGCCACGCGAGATCGATCTGGAGCTTGTCGTTCCAGACGAAACGCACCCGCGTCGCCCGCGGGTTGCGCGCCCGCAACGTCACCGTGTTGTCCGCCTCGGCCGCGTCGATTTGCACCGCGCCAAACACCCGCGCGGCCTCCTCCGCTTCGTCCGACCGGCTTTCCATCTGCAGCGTGACCTGCACCTCCGCCTGATCGCTCTCCACCACAACGATGCTCCCCCGGTAGGTATCCAGCTTCACCGTGCAACCGGGCTGGACAGGAAACGTCCGCGTGAACTCGCGTTCCGCCGCCCGGCCCGCCAAGGCCGCCCACCCGAGGCATCCGGTCAAAAACAAAAAACTGCGCAGGCTCATAACAGCCGCGCAGTCTTGGCTGGAGGCCGGTTCCTGCAAGCCGCCGCTGCAAAAAACGCCCGCCGGTCCGCCCGGCCCTCCGCGTCACCGGGTTTTCACCACCACGTCGCCCCCGCTCGAGCGGAGCTTGAGCAAGGGCCCGCCGCCGTTCACGGCGCCCGCCAACTGCGTCCGGCCCCGGCTCGATTTCTCCAAGGTGATGGTCAGCCCCTCCGCGTCGACCGAGCCGCCGCTGGTGGACGCGTCGAGCCGGAACGCCGCGGCTTTGTCCACGGTGACTTTGACGCTACCGCCCGACGTGCTCAGCGAACAGTCGCCCGTGATCGGCCCGGTGAAACCCGCGCGGATGCTGCCGCCGCTGGTGCTCGCCCGAAGCGCACCCTCGACGGCATCGATGCGAATCCCCCCGCCGGACGTGCTCATCTCCGCCTCGCCGCCGACCACACCGGCCGCGATGTTGCCGCCCGACGTGTGCAAATTCACCGCGCCGCGCGCGCTTTCCAGCGTCACTCCGCCCCCCGACGTGCGCGCCTCGACCGCCGCACCGATCTTGCCCAGCTTGATCTCCCCGCCGGACGTGCGCGCATTCACCTTGCCGGCGAGGTCGCCCACCGTGATGCCGCCCCCCGACGTGCGCAGGTCGGTCGCGAAACTGGCCGGCACCGAGACGATGAAATCCACCGTCACCGGCGGCCACGCTCCAACATGAAACCCCAGCGCCTGCCGCTCGTATTTCGCGGTCGCCGTCACGTCGTTGCCGTTTTGTTCGATCGTCAGCTCGAGTTTCTTGAGCAACGCGTCCGCCTCGGCCTCGCTGCCGGCGCGGATCTTTTCCCGCGCGGTGACTTTCACGACATTGTCAGCCGAGGGCGAGACGCGGATTTCGCCGCTCTGGGTCTCGAGGCGGAGCGTGCCGCCGGGTTGAACCGTAAAGGTCTTTTCGACCACCCGCTCAACTTTGGCGTGAGCGGAGCTGAAAAACGCCGTCAGCAATCCGACGGCGACGAGGAAACGGGTGCGAGTTTTCATGGGCAGGGTGGCCAAGAACCCGCCGTCGCGGCCCAAAGTTACAGCGATTTTTTCGCGGCGACCTTGTGGGTGGACTGGGGCACCACAATCACCGGACACGTCGCGCGGCGGAGCACGCCGTGCGTGGTGCTGCCCACCAGCAAATCGAAGAACGCCGTGTGGCCGTGCGAGCCGATCACGATGTAGTCGGCCTTCACGGCCGCCGCCTTCTCGATGATCAACGTGACCGGGGAGCCCGTGGCCTGCCAGACGCGGGTCGGGATGGCACGCCGCTCCACTTGCTGCTGCAGCCGCGCCAGATGCTTCGCCGCCGCCTTTTCGCCGGCCTCGGTGATCTCGGCGATGTTCTCCAGCAGCGCGCCGTATTCCGCGATGACCACCGGCGGCTGGATCACGGTCATCAGCACCACGCGCGCGGTCAGCGCCTTCGCCAACGCCGCTGCCTGCGCCACCACCGCCGCCGTCGCACCCGAAAAATCAACCGGGACCAGAATCGTTTTCATGGGACACACTAATCCCGCTGCGCCGCCGGCACAACGCGGCAATTGGCGAAAGCTGGGCCTTTATTGACCGGATCAGCCACGCACCGAAAACACCGGCCGCATGCCCCCAGTCACGATCGCCAGCGTCAGCAGCGAATTTACCGGCATGAGAATCGCCGCGAGCAGCGGGCTCATCAGCCCGGCCACGGCCAGGCCGACGGCGAGAAAATTGTAGGCGACCGAGAACACCAGAATCATCGTCTGCACCCGGCGGCGCACGGCGTTCACATCGAACAGCGCGCGCACGCCGCCGATGCCGCGCCCCAGGTAATAAAAATCCGCCTTTCGCTCCAACACGCCGCGGTGCACCACCGGCGTGCCCCGGCACAACGCCCGGTCAAACGCCAGACTGTCGTTCGCGCCGTCCCCCAGCATGAGGGCCTCGTCCGCCCCGTGCGCCGCAAACCAGTCCGCCTTCGCCTGCGGCGTCAGATCACCGATCGCCCGGTCCGCCGGCAGGGCCAGCCCCGCCGCGAGCGACCGGACTTTCTCCGCGCTGTCACCACTCAAAATATACACCCCGTAACCCGCCGCCGTGAGCGCCGCGATTTCCGCCCGCGCATCCGACCGCGGCAGGTCCGCAAATTGAAACCGGGCGACTTCCACGCCGGCCCGCGCGAACACGGCGCCTTCCCCCGGACCGCCGCCGGCCCGCCAGCCCGCGCGCCCCAGCGACCACTCGCCGAGCTCCACCCCGAAGCCCACCGTCTCGCGCACTTCGCCCGCCAGCAACTCGTCGGGCCCCGCCGCGAGCAACCGCTCGCCCAGGCATTGGCTGACCGGGTGGGGATTGTCGCGCACCAGCGCCAGCAACGCCCCGCGCTCCGCCGCCGCGAGCCCCGCCAGCGCTGCGGGATTGAGCAGCACCGGCGTCTCCAGCGTGAGCGTGCCGGTCTTGTCGAAAACAATTTTGCGCGTGCGCCCGAGCCGCGTCCACAGGTCGCCCTCGCGCACAAACACCCCGCGCTTGCGCAGCGCCACCGTCGCCAGCTCGTCGGCCAGCGGAAACGCCAGCCCCACGGCACACGGACACGAGACGACCAACACCGCGGTCACCACCGCCCAGGTGCGCGCCGCGTCGTGCGACACCGTCCACCAGCCGATGCCAGCGCCGATCGCCAC
>CAJAYO010000222.1 GCA_903948415.1 uncultured Opitutia bacterium
CACCGCCCGCCGCACCGGCGACGGCGCACGCATTGTCATCGACGGCCAAGTGTTCGAACCCGGCGAGGCCGTCCTCGCCGGCGTGTTCTTGGAGGCCGTCCTCCCGGACCGGGTCGTGTTTCGCACGGCGCACGATCAGCGCGTCGAGCTCCGGCTTTGATCCGCCCCGCCGCCGCCATCACCGCCGCCCCACCGGTGGGCGCGTCCCCGGCGATTGCTTCAGCCGCCCATGGACCGTCCGCTTCGCGTGCTCCATCAGCAGCCGCTCCGTCGAAGCCACGCTCGCTTCCGTCTCCTCCGGCCGGATGAGCGGCGCGACTTCCTCGCGCAATTGCTCCCACGCCAACTGGAGAAAATTGTCGATCAATGACCCGTGGCCCGTTTCGGCCGCTTCCGCCTGCGTGATCATCTCCGGTACACTCGTTTCATAAAGCGCCCGCACCTCGGCGATAATCGTATCGAACCGCAGCTGCGCTTCGGCCAACGGCACCGAGGCGATGGTCGCCACCGCCCGGGAGAACGCCGTCGTCGGCAAGCGCGGCAGCGCCGCCGCCTCCAACCCCGATTCCCGAAACATGACCCGCTGTAAATCCGCGACGCGGTTCGCAAATTCCACCTCGACCTCCACCTGCTTCGCACACTCGCTCGCGAGCGCGAAGCCCTGCACCGCCGCCGGCGAAAACACTTGGCGATCCCGCGTGTAGGCGGTGCACGCCATATTCCGCGCGCTCCCCAAAGCCTGCAAAAAATCGTGCATGCGCTGCGCAAAGCGATTCAGACACCGCCGCCAATCCTCCTTCTGGTCCCGCGCCGCCAAAGCCTGCACGTACTCCGGACACCGCGTACGCAACAGGTCTTCCACCTCATCACGCAACATCCGCCGGATGTGCGGCTCCACCCGGTTCAATTGCGCGATGCCGTCGCGCAGCATCTGCGCCGTCTCTCGCACCTCCGCCAACCGGGACTCGTACGCCACCCGCGTTTCCTTGGCGTGAAACGACAGCCAGCGCGGCCGCGCCTCCACCACTTTTTTCTCGGCCGCCTCCTGCACCTCGAGCGCCGGCACCAGCTCCGCCCGAATCAGCCGCAGATGCGCCTCACGGATCAACAGATCCTCCAACTTCCGGCTGATCATCGCGCGCGGCGCCGCGTCGGTCGGCGCCATCGCCAGCGGCGGGGCCGACGGAAAGGGCGACCGCGTCACCCGCGCCACTGCTTCCCCTGCCACCGACCCCGGGGCCCATTGGGGATCGGTCAGTCGTTCGTCGGCGGGCCAGAGCTCGACGCTGGCCGGATTGGGCCGGAGCTTATACATCAGAATCGCTCATAGGCGCGGTCATAGTGGGGCTCCAGCACAGGAACTATTCCCCCCTTGGCAAGCCGGCCGTGAAAGAAAACCGGACGGGGGCCGCCGCCAACGCAACCGCCGCGCATCCCGCCGCGCTTCGGCGGAATTCGCGGCGGCTCATGCACCGTCGGACTCAGACCTTCGGGCCGCCCTGCGCCAGATTGCGCGCCCGGAGGCGCAGACCATTGAGGCGGATGAAACCCGTCGCGTCGCTCTGGTTGTACCAGCTCTTCACGCCTTCCATCGACGCGATCTTGTCGTCATAGAGCGAATACTTCGACTTCCGGCCGCACGTGATGATGTTGCCCTTGTACAGCTTCAGCCGGACGGTGCCCGTGACGTAGCGCTGGCTCTCGTCCACCATCGCCTGGAGCATCTCGCGCTCGGGCGCGAACCAGAAGCCGTTGTAGACCAGCTCGGCGTATTTCGGAATGAACCCGTCGCGCAGGTGCAACACCTCGCGGTCGAGCGTGAGCGACTCCACCTGGCGGTGGGCCTGCATCAGAATCGTGCCGCCCGGGGTCTCGTAGACGCCGCGGGACTTCATGCCGACGAAACGGTTCTCGACCAGGTCGACGCGGCCGATGCCGTGCTTGCCACCGAGTTTGTTCAGGGCCTTGAGCACGCCGCCGGGCGTGAGCTGCTTGCCGTTGACCGCGACGCAGTCGCCTTTCACGAAATCGAGCTCGACGTATTCGGCCTTGTCCGGCGCGTCCTCGGGGGCGACGGAGAGTTTGAACATCGCCTTGTTCTCCTTCGTCGTCGGATCAAACCACGGATCTTCCAGGATGCCCGCCTCGTAGGAAATATGGAGAAGATTGCGGTCCATCGAATACGGCTTTTTGAGCGATGCCTCGACCGGGATCTTGTGCTCGGCGCAGTAGGCGATCATCTCGGCGCGGCCGGGAAACAGCGCGCGATATTCTTCCATCTTCCACGGCGCGATGATCTGGAGCTGCGGCGCAAGCGCCATGTAGGTCAGCTCAAAACGACATTGGTCGTTTCCCTTGCCCGTGGCCCCGTGCGCCACCGTATCCGCTTTTTCCTTTTTCGCGATCTCGACCTGCGCCTTGGCAATCAGCGGGCGCGCAATCGACGTGCCGAGGTAATACTGCCCCTCGTAAATCGCGTTCGCCCGGATCATCGGATAGATGAAGTCGCGCGCGAACTCCTCGACGAGATCGAGCGTGTAGTGCTTCGACGCGCCGGTCTTCAGCGCCTTCTTGTCGAGGCCCTTCAACTCCTCTTCTTGGCCGACATCGGCCGCGAACGTGACGATCTCAGCGTCGTAAGTTTCCTTGAGCCACTTGACGATGACGGACGTGTCGAGGCCGCCAGAGTATGCGAGGACGATTTTCATGGGAGAACCAGTGTGGGGAAACCGCGCGCCGCCGCGCAAAAGAAAAAGCGCACGTTCCTCGCATCTCCCGTTCTTGGCCGGTCACCGCCCGCCCGCGGCGCATGCAGCGGAGGAACAGGTAGCCCCGCCCGGCGGGAAGCCTCGCTCCATTCACAGGGTGTTTACTCCCCGGAGATTGAGCCTATGCCTCTTTCGTGGAGGATGGAGACCGTCAGCTTTCGATTATTATTCATCATTCCGTCCCTGTCCCAGTGCCCCCATGAAAAACCAACTCCCCCGACCACCGCGGGGCCCCCGGAGAGGCTTCACCCTCGTCGAGATCATGATTGTTGTCGTGATCATCGGCCTGCTCGCCGCAATGGCGATCCCGGCCTTCCAGCGCGTGCAACGGCGCTCCCAAAACAGCCGGTTCGTCAGCGATCTTCGGATTTTCACCCAGGCCTTCGAAACCTACTCGTTGGAAAATGGCAGCTGGCCGCCGAACGTGGGCCCGGGGTTGGTTCCGGCCGGGCTCTCCGGCGCCCTGCAGGTGAGCGTTTGGACCAAGACCACGGTCGTCGGCGGCAACTGGAACTACGACCGCAACATCAACGGCATCGCCGTGGCCGTCTCCGTGAGCGGCGGAACCATCGACCAAGCCCGCATGCGGGAAATCGACGCCCTGATCGATGATGGCGATCTCAACACCGGGCATTTCCAGCAAATTGGCGGCCGCTACATGAACATCCTTGAGCCCTGAACTCGCTCCGGATCCGTGACCCGCTGGGCGGACGCGGCCCGCCTCGCTCCGGCATGGCTATTTCCGCGCCGCCGCCAGCGTGGCCAAAATCGCCTTCTGCATGTGCAGCCGGTTCTCGGCCTGGTCGAAGATGATCGACCGGGGATTGTCCAGCACCTCCTGCATCACTTCCTCGTCCGCATGGGCCGGCAGACAGTGCATGAAGAGCGCATCCTTCTTGGCCGCCGCGAACAGTTTTCCGGTCACCACATAGGGCGCCATCACGCGAAGGCGCTCCTTCGCTTCCTCTTCCTTGCCCATGCTCACCCACACGTCCGTGTAAACCACGTCGGCCCCGCGCACCGCCTCATAGGGGTCCGTCGTGAACTGATAGGTGCCGCCACCCGGAAAATTTTCCTTGGCCAGCTGCGCCTGAAACTCCTTCGCCGGCGCGAATTCCTTCGGCCCGGACAGCGCGATGGTCATCCCAAACAGATTCGCCCCGAGAATCCACGAGTTCGCCATGTTGCAGGCCGTGTCGCCGAGAAACGCGATCTTCCGGCCCCGCAGCGACTCGACGAGCTTTGCCCCCGTCGTGCCCTTCGCCCATCGCTCCGTCATCGTGAACGCGTCCGTAAAAATCTGACACGGGTGGAGAAAATCCGTCAGCGCGTTGATCACCGGCACCGTGCCCGCCGCCGCGAGCCGCTCGACCTCGCCGTGCTCATACGTCCGCACCACCAGCCCGTGCACGAAGCGCGACAACACGCGCGCCGTGTCTTCCACGCTCTCGCCGCGGCCGAGTTGGATGTCGTTTTTGTTGAGAAAAAGCGGATTGCCGCCGAGCTCGTGAATCCCGACCTCGAACGAGACGCGCGTGCGCGTGGACGACTTCGAGAAGATCATCGCCCAGGTCTGGCCCTTCAGCGGCGTCGGCGCGCCGCGCGTGCCGCGCTTCCGTTTCAACTCGCGCGCCAGGGCAAACAGTTTGGGCAGCTCGGATCGCGCAAAGTCGGTCTCTTTGAGGAAGTGCTTCATGGAAAACGAAGGGGTCTAAGCCTGCCCCGTGCCGTCCACGAGGGAAAAATCGCGGGCCCGATCAGGCTTTCGCCGCCAGCACGGCGCGGAAGATCTCGACCGATTGGGCGAGCTCGTCGGGCGAGACGTTGAGCGGCGGCAGCAGGCGCACGACATTGCCGCCCGCACTCGGCGCGAGCAGGCCGCGCTCCCGCAGCGCCGCGAGATAGGGCGCCGGATCGCCCGCCAGCTGCACGCCCACCAGAAACCCCTGCCCGCGCACCCCGAGGACCTGCGCCGGAAAATCAACCGCCAGCTTCCGCAGCTCGGCCGTCCAGCCGGCGCTGTTCACCCGGACTTGCTCCAACAGACCGTCGCGCTCAATCACGTCGAGCACGGCGAGCGCCGCCGCGCACGCGAGCGGCGTGCCGCCGAACGTCGTGCCGTGGTTGCCCGGATGAAAGAGTTCCGCGTTACGCTCGCCCACCCACACCGCCCCGATCGGAAAACCGCCGCCCAAGCCCTTGGCCATCCCGATGGCATCGGGCGTGACGGCCGCGTGTTCATAGGAAAAAAACCGTCCCGTGCGCCCGATCCCGCACTGCACCTCGTCGAGCAGCAGCAGCAGGTTGTGCTGGTCGCACAGCCGGCGCAGGCCGACGAGGAATTCCGGCGTGCAGGGTTGATGCCGCCCTCGCCCTGGATCGTCTCGACAAAGATCGCAGCCGTCTGGTCGTCCACAAGGTCGGCGAAACTTTGGACGTTATTCAGTTCGCCAAACGAAAAGCCGGGCACCAACGGCCGGAAACCCTTCTGGATTTTCTCCTGGGGCGTGGCGCTCATGCCGCCAAACGTGCGGCCGTGAAACGCGTTCTTCGCGCAGATGATCTTGTAGCATTTGCCCTCTTCCCCGCCCGACTTCCCGACCCCGTGCAGCCGCGCCAGCTTGATCAGCGCCTCGTTCGCCTCGGCGCCGCTGTTGCAGAAAAACACCCGGCCGGGGCCGGCGTAGCCGACGAGGCGCCGCGCAAGTTCACCCTGGTTCGGATTGCGGAAAAGATTGCTGACGTGAATCAACTCCCCCGCCTGCTGCTGCACGCGCGCGACCCAATGCGGGTGGCAATGGCCCAGCGCACTCACCGCGATCCCCGACGTAAAATCCAGATAGCGGTTGCCCGCATCGTCCCACACCTGGGTGCCGCAGCCGCGCACGAGGGTCAGCGGCGCACGCGCATAGTTCTTCATCACGTGCGCGTCGTAGAGCTCGGCGGTGCTGGTACGGACGATGGCGGGAGCGGTCATAAGCGTGAAAGTGAACGTGAAAGTGAAAGCAGGAAGAAGCCTTTTCGCGTCCTTCACGCGTTCACTTTTATCCTCCCTTTTTCTTTCACTGCGCTCACCCGTGCACAATTTCGGTGCCGATGCCCTTGTCCGTGAAAATCTCCAACAGCAACGAGTGCGGCAGTCGGCCGTCGATAAAATGGACGCGTTGCACGCCTTCCTCCAGCGCACGGATCGCGCTCTGCACCTTCGGACGCATGCCCTTGTCGATGACCCCTTTTTTCTTCAGCTCGTCGACCTGCGAAATTTTGAGGGTGGAAATCAGCGACTCCGGATCGGGGGGATTCGACAGCAGGCCGGGCACATCGCTCATGTACACCAGCCGGCGCGCCCGCAGCGCGCTCGCGACGCGGCCCGCGACGAGGTCGGCATTCACGTTGTAAGGCATGCCGTCGTAGCCTTCGGCCACGGGCGAGATGATCGGAATA
Source organism: uncultured Opitutia bacterium (assembly GCA_903948415.1). Classification (GTDB taxonomy): domain Bacteria; phylum Verrucomicrobiota; class Verrucomicrobiia; order Opitutales; family Opitutaceae; genus GAS368. Next base: position 6,213 of record CAJAYO010000222.1, read on the forward strand.
AACCCGTCGCCGATCTCCTTCTTGATCAGTTTCACTTTCACCTCGGTGACATCGCCGACATAGCCGAGATCCACCGCGTTGCCATCGTCGTCGACGACGAGTTTCTCGCACACCAGCACCGTATCGCCGGGCAGCCCCTTGGGCTTCCCTTTCGCCGCGGCGACGGCGTCGCACACGTCCTTGTTCACGATTTCGTCGAGGGTTTTCTTCACGACCGCAATGGTCGCCGCATCGGTCACACGCAGGCCGTTGACGAAATTGGCCTTCAGGCCGGACGACTCCATCGCCTTGGTGATTGCCTTGCCGCCGCCGTGGACGACCACGACGTTGATGCCGCACGCGGCGAGAAAAGCGATGTCGTAGGCGACGCGGGTGCGGGCCGCGGGATCGGGATCGTCCATAAAGCTCCCGCCGTATTTCACGACGAACGTGGAGCCACGAAAATCCTGGATGTAGGGCAGGGCTTCGAGGAGCACCTTGGCCTTGGCGGTAACTTCAGCGACGTTCATCGGGGTTCAATGCGCGCGGCCGGCGGCCGCGTCGTGGTGGAATAGTCGGAAGTGAGCGCTCACGTTTTTGGTAGAGAAGATCCGAATAAGGCACACGCGCCGCGCATTTCCACAAAAATTTTCACCCGTCGTCTTCCGGCGCGCCGCGGATCGCACGGAAAATCTTCTTCACTCCGCGCCACGGCGCGCCCACTGCTTGCCCGTGCCCAGCACAAATCTCACGTTTTCGGATCGCGCCACCCACCGTGCGTGGCTCGCGTCTCAGGCCGCGCTGCCCGCGGGATTCCGCGTCGGCACGACCCGCTTCGACTTCGTCCCGCGCGAGGCACCCAAACCCGCGAAGATGACCCTCACCCTCATCGCCCTCGACCGGCCGACGCCGGATTTCGCCGCGATGTTTACCAAGAACGCGTTTCCCGGCGCCCCCATTCTCGTCGGCCGCAAGCGCCTCAACGACCCCACGCTCGGCGCGATCATCGTGAACAACAAAATCTCCAACGTCTGCGCCCCGGGTGGCGTCGAGACGGCGGAGCGCGTCTGCGCGGAAACGGCCCGTCTGCTCGGCCTCGGCCCGACCCAGGTGCTCCCGAGCTCGACCGGCGTAATCGGCTGGTCGCTGCCGGCCGACGCCATCCTCGCGGCGTTGCCGCAGGCCGTGTCCGCGCTCGCCGGCGGCTCCATTTTGCCCGCGGCCGAGGGCATCGTGACCACCGACCTCTATCCGAAAATCCGCCGGGCCGAGGTCGGCGGCGGCAGCATCGTCGGCATTGCCAAGGGCGCCGGCATGATCGAGCCGAACCTCGCGACCATGCTCGTCTATCTTCTCACCGATCTCGCCGTGCCGCGCGGGGAGTTGCGCGCCCTGCTCGCGAAGGCGATCGACGCCAGCTTTAACGCGATCAGCATCGACAGCGACACGAGCACCTCGGACACCGTGGCGCTCATCTCCTCGGGGCGCGTGCCCTGCGAGGACTTCGGCGCATTCGAACGCGCCCTGCACACGGTTTGCCGCGACCTCGCCGAGGATGTCGTGCGCAACGGCGAGGGCGTGCGCCACGTCATCCGCGTCAGCGTGTCGAACGCCGCGAGCCCCCTGCTCGCCCGTGCCCTGGGCAAGGCCGTCGTCAACGCCCCGCTCTTCAAATGCGCCGTCGCCGGCAACGACCCGAACGTGGGCCGGCTCGTCCAGGCCATCGGCAAACATATCGGGGCGTTTGCCCCCAAGACCGACCTGTCCAAGCTGCGCGCCTCGATGGGCGGCGTGGAAATCTTCGCCCACGGCGTGTTTCAGCTCGATCCCGCCAAGGAGGCCGCCCTCGTCGCCCACCTGCGCGGCGCGGAACTTTACGCCAGCGCCCCGCCGACCAAGGAAGGCGTCTTCTCCGCCCCGATCGATTTTCCCCCGCACGAACGCTGCGTCGAACTCGCCATCGACGTCGGCAACGGCGCGGCCTCCGCCACCGTCCTCGGCGGCGATCTCACCCACGAATACGTGAGCGAAAACGCCGACTACCGCAGCTAGGGCTTAGGGTTGCTCGGTCCCTGGATCGGCCGGAAAACGGCCTTTCTCCGAGGCGTTGTCCCGTCTCACGCGACCAGTGATGTTGAGCGTTTTTGCAGAAAGGCGTTCCGCAGTCAGGTCGGGCCGGCTCGTTGCCGCACCGGCCCGCGCCCAGGTTCCGCTCGGACCAAAACCCCACGGCTGCCGCTACACCAGCCCCGCGGTCTCCGCGAAGCCCGCCCACAGGTTCATGATCTGCACCGCCTGGCCGCTCGCGCCTTTCATCAGGTTGTCCTCGGCCGAGGTGATCACAAAATTGCCCGTGCGCGGGTCGTGGACGGCCGAAATATCGATGCGGTTCGTGCCGACCGTGTGGGCCGTGTCGGGCGTTGCTCCGGCCTCCAGAACCTGCACGAACGGCGAACGGGCGTAGGCCATCCGCCATGCCGCATAGACCTGTTCGATCGTGCCGCCGGGCGTCGCGGGCACCGTAATCGTCGTCGCGATACCCCGGCGCATCGGCGCCAGATGCGGGTTGAACTGGATGATCGTCTTCGCCCCGGTGTGGAGCGCGAGCTGCTCCTCCACCTCGGCCAGATGCCGGTGCTTCACCAGACCGTAGGCCTTGGCGCTCTCCGCCCGCTCGCAATAGAGAAACGCTTCCTCGGCTTTTTTTCCCGCCCCGCTCACGCCGCTGAAGGAATTGACGACGATGTGCTCCCGCGTGACGACGCCCGCTTTGAGCAACGGCACCAGCGGCACCAAAATGCTCGTCGGATAACAGCCCGGCGCCGCGACCAGCTTCGCCTCGGTTATCCAGACGGGCGGCGTCAGCTCCGGGAGCACGAAGCGCGCGGACGCCAACAGCGCCGGCGCAGGGTGTTCGCCATAATATTTCTGGTAGGTCGCGAGGTCGGCGATGCGAAAATCGGCGCTCAGGTCGATGACCCGCTTGCCGGCGGCCACCAGCGCCTGCGCAAACGTCGCGGCGGCACCGTGCGGGAGGGCGAGGAAGAACAGCGCGATATCGCTGGCGGCCAGCGCCACCGGATCCGAGTCGACAAACGTCAGTCCGCGATCGATACCCCGCACCGCCGGCATGACCGCCGCGAGGGACTTGCCCGCATGCGTCCGCGAGGTGACCGCCGCAAGCGTGACCCGCGGGTGACCCAACAGGAGTTTGACCAGGACTTCGCCGGAGTAACCGGATGCGCCGACAATACCGACTTTCATAGTGTGGAGAGGTTGAACTGCATCCGCGCCCGCGGCCGGGTCAAATCACAAACCGCGCCCAAACGAAAACAGCCCGTGCGTTTCCGCACGGGCTGCTGGGGAGATGCGCTCGCCCGCGCTCGGCCCGCTGTCGGGGAGCGACCGGCGAACGGATCGGCTTAGAACGCGTAGCTGTAGCTGACGGTCACCACGCCGCGGCCAACCGCGAGGGGGTTGGCGCTCTTCGGCGCGCTGCCCTGCTTCACCTGGGCGCTGGTGCCCTCGGTGTAGGCAAAGCCGACGGTGAGCTTGGACTCCTTGGTGATCTGGAAGGGCGCCGCGACGCCGAGCTGCCAGTAGTTGCCCCAGGCCTTGACGTCAGGCGTGGTGTTGTTGGCGACATCGCGCTGGATGTAGGAGCCGACCTGGCCGGTGAAATTGAGCTCGGTGCCGAGATCCTTGAGCGCGAGCGCATAGGCCGCGGTGAGTTCGTAGGTCGGCCCGCTGAGGGTGAAGTCGTAGTAGAGCTTCGGCGTCAGCTTTACTCCGGCGACGGTGTAGTTCAGGGCGAGGCTCGGCTCGATCGTCGAACGGTAATAGCCCGCGTTCGTCGGCGCCTTCGGGTAGGTGTAAAGCGTGACGCCGGGGACGACGCTCAGCTCTTTGTCGACATTCACGGTGTAGGAACCGTACAGATCGAATTCGGGATCCGAGCTGTTGGCCAGCTTGTCCTTGAACGGCAGGTTCGACCAGAGGCCGGCGGTGAAATCGCCCGCGCCTACTTCGACCGACGGCTGCCAGGACGGACCACCGAGGCGTTGGCCGCGGAACATATATTGCGACACCGCCGTGAACGTGCTGGTCACGGTGTAGGCCGGGGCCGCCGCAGGTTTGGCGGCGGGGGCCTGCGCCCGAGTGCTGACAGTTCCGACCGCAGCGACGCTGAGGAGGGAGAGGAGGAGTTTCTTGGTCATTGGTATGTAGTTTGTTTTCTAGTTCAGTAACCGTCCGTGAGGACAGTCACCGCCAATAGAGCAGGCCACGGCCGCTTTGTTCCAGCTGATTCCGTGACATAGCCATTTTATCCTAAATACCTTGGCCGCTATCGTCTTATGAACGTATCCAGACTCATCACATGAGTCCTGGCGGAGTTCTATGTCATAGGAATGAGCGCCGCGCATAACTTGGCAAGGATGCTGCTAATTCGTTCCGGCCGTCGGAACCGATTCCGATGCGCTGAATCCAGCAAACCTCCCATACCTGCCAATGAAAACTCGTCTCCAACTCGCGGCGGCTCTCACGCTCGCCTCTTCCCTGACGGCCTTCGCCGATGTCAAAGTGAACGATAGCCTCTCCGTCGGCGGCTACGCCGCCGGTTCCTATCGCAACACCGAAATCGATCCGGGCACTTCCGTCGACAAGTTCGACCTTGATGCCGCGAAAGCCCTCTTCACCGGCAACTTCAAGCCCGTCACGGGCGTGGTCAGCCTCTTCTACCAGCCCGGCGCTCCGAGCGACGTCACCGTCCTCGATGCCTTCGCCACCGTCGACATCGGCGGCGGCACCTCCGTCACCGCGGGCAAATTCCTCAGCTACCTCGGCTACGAGGCGTTCGATATCCCGAACATGACCCAGGTCTCCTACGCCAACGGCGACTTTCTCGGACCGATCCCCGGCTACCACACCGGCGTCCGGCTTGACGGCGGCGACAAAGACACCGGCTGGGGCCTCGCCCTCCTCGACTCCGTGTACTCCGGCCCCAACTACCTGAAGGGCGACGGCGAACTCAAGCGCAACGCCGGCTTCGAAGGCTACTTCACCTACAAGGCCATCCCCGACGTCACCCTCTGGGCCGGCTTTGCCTACGACACCAAGGGCAACGTGATCCACAAAAACGAAGAGATCCTCACCGTCAATTTCTGGGCCAGCTATAATCTCACCAAAGCCGTGACCGTGGCGGCCGAGTGGGTCTCCAAAGACGGCGGTCCCGGCGACAAGGGCTACAACTGGCTCCTCTTCCTCAATTACGCCGTCGACAAAAACTGGTCCTCCGCCTTCCGCGTCAGCGGCGAAAAACTGAGCAACGGGGGCGCCTCGTTCACCAAGCTCACCGTCGCCCCGACCTACAAGGTCAACGACAACTTCTCCGTTCGCGCCGAGCTGTCCTACTACGACTACAGCAAGCACACCGCCGACAGCGCGACGTTCTTCGCCGTCCAGTCGATCTTCAAGTTCTAAGCCCCCCCGCGGCCCACCGCCGCTGTTCATTGCTTCTCCCCGGTGGTCGCGCGATTCCGCGACCACCGTTTTTTTGGCCGCGCCCGGCGCGGAACCGTTCCCCGCTTCCCTCACCCGATCCGTTCTCACCGCTTTCGCGGCGGCTCAGCGACTGCTTTGCCTCCGCATCTCGTCCAGCCCACCTCCCGTCCCATCATGATCACTAAATTCACGCAACTGCTCAGCGTCGGAGCCCTCGCGCTCGGCGCTTCATTCGGCACCGCTCACGCGGCCGAAACCGTCAAAGTCGGCATCCTCCACTCCCTCAGCGGCACCATGGCCATCAGCGAAACCTCGCTGCGCGACGTGCTGCTCTTCACCTTCGACGAGATCAACGCCAAGGGCGGCGTCCTCGGCAAAAAAATCGAGCCCGTCGTCGTCGACGGCGCCTCCAACTGGCCCCTCTTCGCTGAAAAAGCCAAGCAGCTCCTCGAGCAGGACAAAGTCGCCGTCACCTTCGGCTGCTGGACCTCCGTCTCCCGCAAATCCGTCCTTCCCGTCTACGAGAAGAACAACGGCCTCCTCTTCTACCCTGTGCAATACGAGGGCGAAGAAGAGTCCCAGAATGTCGCCTACACCGCCGAGGCCGTCAACCAGCAGGCCACGCCCGCCGTCGACTACTACCTCGCCGAAGGCAAAAAGAAGTTCTACCTCCTCGGCTCCGACTACGTGTATCCGCAGACCACCAACCTCGTGCTCCTCGAGTACCTCCTCAGCAAGGGCGTGAAACTCGAAAACATCGGCGGCGGCTTCAAGAAAGACGAGTCCGGCAAGATCATCTCCGCCGGCAAGTACACCCCCTTCGGCCACACCGACTACCAGCAGATCGTTTCCGAAATCAAACAGTTCGCCGCCTCCGGCGATGCCTGCGTGATCTCGACCCTCAACGGCGACACCAACGTGCCTTTCTTCAAGGAATACGCCGCCGCCGGTCTCAGCGCGGAAAAGTGCCCCGTCGTTTCCTTCTCCATCTCCGAGGACGAATTCCGCGGCCTCCCCGCCAAACAGCTCGTCGGCCAGCTCGGCTGCTGGACCTACTTCCAGTCGATCAACACGCCCGCCAACAAGAAGTTCGTCGCCGACTTCCAGGCCTGGCTCAAGACCACCAAGACGCCCGGGATCGTGAAAGACGGCCGCGTCACCTGCTCGCCCATGGTCCTCAGCTACGTCGGCGTTTACCTCTGGAAAGCCGCCGTCGAGAAGGCCGGCTCCTTCGACGTGGACAAGGTCCGCGCCGCCTACAAGAGCGGTCTCTCCTTCGACGGTCCCGGTGGCAAGGTCACCACGCAAAAGAACATGCACGTCACCAAGAACGTCTTCATCGGCGAGACCAAGGCCGACGGTCAGTTCAAGATCGTGAAGTCCTTCGACAACGTTTACGGCGAGCCCTGGCTCAAGGGTAAGTTCAAGGCCAAATAAGCCGCGCCCGCTCCGCGTTTCACGCGGCGCATCGCACTGACACAGAAACTTGCGGGGCGGGTGCTCAAACAGCGCCCGCCCCTTTTGTTTGGCACAGCACTAGCATTCATGAATCGCCCCTTAACGATGAATTTTTTCCATCGCGCCCGCCGCCTCCTCGTCCTCGCTGCGCTCAGCCTCGGCCTCCTTTCCCGCGCCGCCGACCCCGCGCGCCCGATCATCGCCCAGGCCGCCCTGGCCGAGTCCCCCGCCCAACGCATCGCGATCATCACGACGCTCATCGGCTCCGGCGACGAATCGATTCAGGGCCTCCTCGCCGCCTGGAAGGAAGACGCGCTCTTCGTTTACGCCGCGCCCGACGGCGCAAAAATCCCCGTCCAACTCTCCGGCGACAAAGACGACAAAGATTCGCAAGCCGCCACCCGGGTCGACACTGGCAAGCCTCTCCTCTCGGCCGCCGGCCAACCGCTCCGGCTCATCGCCGCCGATCTCACCGCCGTCGAACACACCAGCGCCCTGCGCCGCGCCATGAAAGCCGTCCTCGACCTGCTCGATCTCTCCACCCCCGACCTCAAAAAACGCATCAGCGCCATCCAAACCCTCGGGTTTGCTCAGGACGCCGAGAAACTCGCCGCCCTCCAGGCCCGCCAAAAACTCGAGACCGTTCCCGCCGCCCAACTCGCCCTCCGCGAAGCCATCGCCCTCATCGGCCTCAAAGACGCCAGCACCGAGGTCAAACTCGCCTCGCTCCAGGAACTCGAAGCCCTCCACCCCATCGGCAGCGCCGACGCCCTCCGGGCCGCCCTCAAGGAGGCGGAAGCCGCCAGCCACCCCTCGCTCGCCGCCGCCGCCCGCGCCGCACTCAACGCCGTCGACCGCCACCTCACCACCGTCAACTTTTTCGGCACCCTCTTCCGCGGCCTCAGCCTCGGCAGCATCCTCCTCGTCGTCGCCCTCGGTCTCGCCATCACCTTCGGCCTCATGGGCGTCATCAACATGGCCCACGGCGAAATGATCGCGGTCGGCGCCTACACGACCTACGTCGTTCAAAATGTTTTCGGCTCCGGCCTCGCCCTCTCGCCGTTCGGCTTCTCCTTTCACCTCCCGGGGATGAACACCGGGGGCTGGCTCTACGAAAGCTACTTCCTCTTCGCCCTGCCGCTCAGCTTCCTGTCCGCCGCCCTCGTCGGCATCGCCATGGAGCGCACCGTGATTCAGTGGCTCTACCGCCGCCCCCTCGAGAGTCTTCTCGCCACCTGGGGCGTATCCTTGTTCCTCCAACAATTTTTCCGCCGCGTCTTCGGCTCCAACAACGTCCAGGTCTCCAGCCCGAGCTACCTCTCCGACAACTGGACCTTCAACGACATCATCTTCGGCTGGAACCGCGTCTTCGTCATCGGCTTCGCCGGCCTGATCGTCCTCGGCGTCTGGCTCGTCCTCACCCGCACCTCCCTCGGCCTCCTCATCCGCGCCGTCATGCAAAACCGCAACATGGCCTCCTGCATGGGCGTGCGCACCGAGCGCGTGAACATGCTCACCTTCGGCCTCGGCAGCGGCCTCGCCGGTCTCGCCGGCGCCTTCCTCAGCCAGATCGGCAACGTCGGCCCTTCCCTCGGCCAGAGCTACATCGTCGACTGCTTCATGACCGTCGTCGTCGGCGGCGTCGGCAACCTCCCCGGCACCGTCGTCAGCGCCTTCGGCATCGGCCTCGCCGACCAATCGCTGCAGCAAATCCTCCTCAATCCCGTGCTCGGCAAAATCACCGTGCTCATCGCCATCATCCTCTTCCTGCAATGGCGCCCCGCCGGCATCTTCGTCACGAAGAGCCGCAGCCTCGAGGGCTGATCCCGCCCCACGCCACCCGCCCGCATGAGCGCTCCCACCACCCGCCGCATCGAGTTCATCGCCGTCGCCGTCATCGCGACGCTGCTGATCGTCGTCTTCCCGCTGCTCAACTCCGCCGGCGTCATCAGCAACTTCACCCTCAACCTCTGGGGCAAATATCTCTGCTACGCCTTGCTCGCGATCTCCGTCGATCTCCTCTGGGGCTACACCGGCCTCCTCAGTCTCGGCCAGGCGCTCTTTTTCAGCCTCGGCGGCTACATGCTCGGCATGCACCTCATGCGCATGATCGGCGACCTCGGCCAATACAAGAAACCCATCCCCGATTTCCTGATCTTCCTCGGTTGGACCGAACTCCCGACCTTCTGGAAACCGTTTTCCAGTTTCCCGTTCGCCGCCGCCATGGTGATTCTCCTCCCCGGCCTCGTCGCCCTCCTCTTCGGCTTCCTCGCCTTCCGCTCCCGCATCAAGGGCGTGTATTTCTCCATCCTCACCCAAGCCCTCACCTACGGCGGCTCGCTGATGTTTTTCCGCAACGACATGCTCATGGGCGGCAACAACGGCTTCACCGACTACAAATTCCTCCTCGGAGCCGACGTCCGCGACGCCTCCACGCAACGCGCCCTCTTCATCGCCACCGCCGTCACCCTCGTCCTCGTCTACCTCGGCTGCAGTTGGCTCAGCCGCACCAAACTCGGCCTCATCCAGCGCGCCATCCGCGACGGCGAAAACCGGGTGCTCTTCAGCGGCTACGCCGCCGCCGGCTTCAAGCTCTTCATCTTCGTCGTCGCCGCCCTGATCGCGAGCGTCGGCGGCGCCCTCTACGTCCCCCAAGTCGGCATCATCAATCCTTCCGAAATGACCCCCGACAAATCCCTCGAAGCCGTCGTCTGGGTCGCCGTCGGCGGCCGCGGCACCCTCGTCGGCCCCGTAATCGGCGCCATCGTGGTCAACGCCCTCAAGAGCTGGGCCACCCGCGCCTACCCCGACCTCTGGCTGTTTTTCCTCGGCGGCATGTTCATCATCGTCGTCCTCCTGCTCCCCGGCGGCATCGTCAGTCTCCCCGGCCGCATCAAGACGTGGTGGGCCCGCCGCACCGCCGCCTCCGCCGAAACCGCCGCTCCCCTTGCGTCATGACCACACCCCGGGAAAAGACTCACCTCATCCTCACCGTCGAGGGCGTGAACAAGACCTTCGACGGCTTCAAGGCCATCACGAATCTCAATTTCTACCTCGATCGCGGCGAACTCCGCACCGTCATCGGCCCCAACGGCGCGGGCAAATCCACCTTCTTCGATCTCATCACCGGCCGCACCAAGCCCGACACCGGCAAGATCGAATTCGGCTGGGACACCGACCTCACCGCCCTGAACGAATACGAGATCAACCGCCTCGGCATCGGCCGGAAATTCCAAACCCCCTCCGTCTACGGCGACCACACCGTCTGGGAAAATCTCCTCCTCTCGCTCAAGGGCCCGCGCGGCGTATTCGCGACCCTCTTCCACCGCACCCGCTCCGAGCAACGCGACCGCATCGACGAACTGCTGACCCTCATCCGCCTCGACGCCAAACGCGACTGGCTCGCCGGCAAACTCGCCCACGGCGAAAAGCAGTGGCTCGAAATCGGCATGCTCCTCGCCCAGGACCCGCAGGTGCTCCTCGTCGACGAACCCGCCGCCGGCATGACCGACGACGAAACCCATCGCACCGGCGAGCTCCTCCTCTCCCTCGCCGGCAAACACAGCATCGTCGTCGTCGAACACGACATGGCCTTCGTCAAACAGATCGCCCGCGACGGCAAAGTCACCGTCCTCCACCAGGGCACCGTCCTCTGCGAAGGCCAATTCGACGAGGTGCAGTCCGACACCAAAGTCCGCGAAGTCTACCTCGGTCGCGGCAAACACGGCACCCGATGAGCGCCCTCCTCCAACTGTCCTCCGTCGAAACTGACATCGCCGGCTCCCGCATCCTCCGCGGCGTCACGCTCGCCGTGAACGCCGGCGAGGTCGTCGCGCTCATGGGCCGCAACGGCGTCGGCAAAACCACCACCCTCCGCACGATCACCGGTCTGCTGCCTGCGCGCAGCGGCACCGTGACTTTCGAAGGTCAGGACATCGCGAAACTCGCCCCCGATGTCCGCGCCCGCGCCGGCATCGCCTACGTGCCCCAGGGCCGCGACATCTTTCCGCACCTGACCGTCGAGGAAAACCTCCACGTCGGCCTCGTCGTCCACCGCCGCGGCCGCACCTCCGACCGGGAAGGCCTCGAGCGCGTCTACCGCCTGTTTCCCGTCCTGAAGGAAATGCTCGCCCGCAAGGGCGGCGTGCTCTCCGGCGGGCAACAACAGCAACTCGCCATCGGCCGCGCGCTCCTCACCAAACCGAAGCTCCTCATCCTCGACGAACCCACCGAGGGCATCCAGCCGTCGATCATCGACCAGATCGGCGACACGCTGAAAAAACTCAAAGCCCCCCAGGCCCCCGCCGACGTGTTTCAACGCGCCGCCCACGACGTCCAGGAGATCAAGCACGCCGTGCAACTCATCAAGCAGGAGCACGCCTTGGCCATTTTGCTCGTCGAACAATACGTCGACTTCTGCCGCGAGGTCGCCGACCGCTATTACGCCATGGACCGCGGCGCCGTCGTCGTCTCCGGCGAGATCGCCTCGCTCACCGACGAGATCGTGAAAAAGCACCTCCAAGTCTAAAAAACGGAGCGGGTCGCGGCTAGCGAGCATCCCCACCACCAGACAAAATTCCGTATCGCGACTGCTCGCTACCCGCTACTCACTACCCGCTACTTCCGCCTGTCATGCACCTCACCCCCCGCGAACGCGAAAAACTCCTGATCGTCACCGCCGCCGACCTCGCGCGGCGCCGCCAGGCCCGTGGTCTGAAACTCAACTACCCCGAAGCCATCGCCATCATCACCTACGAGATCATCGAAGGCGCCCGCGACGGCAAACGCGTCGCCGAACTCATGAGCTACGGGACGACCATCCTCCAAGTCTCCGACGTGATGGAGGGCGTCGCGGACATGATCCACGACGTCCAGGTCGAGGCCACGTTCCCCGACGGCACCAAACTCGTCACCGTCCACCACCCCATCCGCTGACTATGATCCCCGGCGAAATCATCGTGGCTGCAGACGGCCCGCTCCCCGCGAATCTAAATCTCGCGACCCTCACCCTCGAAGTCGCCAACACCGGCGACCGCCCCATCCAGGTCGGCTCGCACTACCATTTCTTTGAGACGAACGAGGCCCTCCGCTTCGACCGCCGCGCCGCCCGCGGTTTCCGGCTCAACATCCCCGCCGGCACCGCCGTCCGCTTCGAAGCCGGCGATACCAAGGAAGTCGAACTCGTCGCCCTCGCCGGCCTCCGCGAGGTCTATGGCCTGAACGCCAAAATCAACGGCAAGCTCGACTCAAAACCCAAACCGGCGCGAGTTGCGCCGTTGAAATCCAAAACTCGCTGAAGGTGTCTTCCTCCGTGGCCTCTGTGCCTCCTCCGTGACCGCTGTGTAACCCTCCGTTGTTCGCCCTCCGTCCCCTCCCATGCCGCTTAAACTGAGCCGCCGCCAATACGCCGAGATGTTCGGCCCCACCGTCGGTGACCGCGTGCGGCTCGCCGACACCGATCTCTTCGTCCAGGTCGAACGCGACCTCGTCGCCGAGGGCGGCGGCTACGGCAACGAAATCAAATTCGGCGGCGGCAAGGTCATCCGCGACGGCATGGGCCAGTCGCCCACCGCCCTCGACAAAGACTGCCTCGACCTCGTCATCACCAACGCCCTCATCCTCGATCCGCTCCTCGGCATCATCAAAGCCGATATCGGCATCAAACACGGTCTCATCGTCGGCATCGGCCACGCCGGCAACCCCGGCATCCAATCCGGCATCGGCTCCGTCTACGCCGATCCGAAGACGAAAAAGAAAAACGCGATGATCGTCGGCGCCGCGACCGAAGTCATCGCGGGCGAAGGCCACATCGTCACCGCTGGCGGCATCGATACCCACATCCACTTCATCTGTCCGCAGCAGATCGATGAAGCCATCAGCTCCGGTATCACGACGATGCTCGGCGGCGGCACCGGCCCGGCGCACGGCACGTTCGCCACGACCTGCACACCCGGAAAATGGAACCTGCACCGCATGCTCGAGGCCGCCGAAGCGTTCCCGATGAACCTCGGCTTCCTCGGCAAGGGCAACTGCGGCACCGCCGCCCCGCTCCGCGAACAAATCCTCGCCGGCGCCATCGGTCTCAAGCTCCACGAGGACTGGGGCACGACTCCCGCCGCCATCGACGTCTGTCTCGGCGTCGCCGACGAACTCGACGTCCAGGTCGCCATCCACACCGACACGCTCAATGAGTCCGGTTTCGTCGACGATTCCATCCGCGCCTTCCAGGGCCGCACGATCCATACGTTCCACTCCGAAGGCGCCGGCGGCGGCCACGCCCCCGACATCATCCGCGTCTGTGGCGAGCCCAACGTCCTCCCCTCCTCCACCAACCCCACCCGCCCTTTCACGGTCAACACCATCGACGAGCATCTCGACATGCTCATGGTCTGCCACCACCTCGACGCCAAGATCCCCGAGGACGTCGCCTTCGCCGAGAGCCGGATCCGCCCCGAGACCATCGCCGCCGAAGACTGCCTCCACGATCTCGGCGCGATCTCGATGATGTCCTCCGACTCGCAGGCGATGGGCCGCATCGGCGAAGTCATCATCCGCACGTGGCAAACCGCGCACAAAATGAAAACGCAGTTCGGCGGCCTCGCGGACCCCAAAGGCAAGGCCCATCCCGCCGCCGACAACTTCCGCGCGCTCCGCTACCTGGCAAAATACACGATCAACCCCGCGATTGCGCACGGCATCAGCCACATCGTCGGCTCGATCTCCGTCGGCAAACTCGCCGACCTCGTCATCTTCAAACCCGCGCTCTTCGGCGTAAAACCCGAGACCGTCCTCAAAGGCGGCTTCATCGCCTGGGCCAACATGGGCGACCCCAACGCCTCGATCCCTACCCCGCAGCCGACCTTCTATCGCCCCCAATTCGGCGCCCACGGCAAAGCGCTCACCTCGACGAGCCTCACTTTCGTCAGCGAGGCCTCGCTCCGGAAGGGCAAGCTCGCCGACCTCGGCCTCGCCCGCCGCCTCGAGCCCGTGCAGCGCTGCCGCAAGGTCGGCAAACGCGACATGGTGCTCAACGACGCGCTCCCCAAGATCGAAGTCGATCCCGAGACCTACACCGTGAAAGCCGACGGCCGCCTCCTCACCTGCGAGCCCGCCAAAGTCCTCCCCATGGCGCAGCGCTACTTCTTGTTCTGAGTCGCCCCTGCTTCGCTCCGCTCATGCAGTTCGTTTCCGGCCCGCTCGCGGCGGCTGATCCCACGCTCCCCGAAATCGCCCTGCGCGCCGAACGGCTCACGCTGGCGAAACGCCTCTGGCGCGGCACGGCCGCAGACGGCACCGAATTCGGTTTTGAACTCGCCACGCCGCTCCAACACGGCGACCCGTTTTTTCAATCCGCCACCGCGCGCTACACCGTCCAACAATTTCCCGAGGCCGTCGTCCAAATCGCCCTCGACCTCCCGCCCTCCGCGGCCGCCGGCATCGGCTGGGCCGTCGGCAATCTTCACCTCGAGCTGCAGTCCGAGCCGACGCGCCTCCTTGCTCCGGACGAGCCCGCCGTGCGCCAACTCCTCCACCGGCTGAAGATCCCCTTCACCCCAACGACGGCCGTTTTCCGCCCGGGCCGCTTTGCCCGCGGCCCCCAACCCACGCATGACCTCGGCCCCAGTCATAAACACTGACGCCGCCTGGCTCGTCGGCCTCCTGCAGGCGGGCGACTCGTTTTACCCGACCGGGAGCTATGCGCACTCCTTCGGCCTCGAAGGACTCGTACAACAAGGCGTCGTGCGCGACCGCGCGACCCTCCGCGATTACATCGTCCTCTCCGCTCTCCCCGCTCTCCGCCACACCGATCTCCCACTCGCCGCCCACGCGTGGCGCGCGTTCGGTGAAACCAACTGGCCGCGCCTCGGCGAACTCTGCGTGCTGTCGGCCGCGCTCAAGACCGCTCGCGAAGCCCGCGCCGCCTCCGAAAATATCGGCCGGCAGCGCGCCGAACTCGTGGCGTCACTTCGCGCGCATCCACTTGCCCAGGAGTTTCTCCGCCGCGCGGCGTCGGAAAACTGGCCGCACTCCGCCGCCCTCTCCGCCGCCCTCGAAGGCCGCGTGCTGGGCGCGCCGCTCACTGCCGTGCTCGCCGGCATTTCCTATGCAACCCTCTCGTCCTTGCTCTCCGCCGCGATGAAGATTCTCCGCCTCGGCCAAAACGCCGCGCAGTCCCTCCTCACCGAAGCCCTCGCAGCCACGCCCAAACTCATCCTCGCCGCCGAGCAGACCGCCTTCGAGGACATCGGCTGGTTCAACCCCTGGCTCGACATCGCCGCCGCCCGCCACGAAACCGCCGACGCCCGCATGTTTATTTCCTAATCATGGCTCTTCCCCGTCCCCCCCGCATCGGCATCGGCGGCCCCGTCGGCTCCGGCAAGACGATGCTCTGCCTCAAACTCTGCCAGCGCCTCCGCGCGCGCTACTCGATGGCCGTCGTCACCAACGACATTTACTGCTCCGAGGACGCCCAGTTTCTCGTCCAACACAGCGCCTTGCCCGCCGAGCGTATCGCCGGTGTCGAGACGGGCGGTTGCCCGCACACCGCCATCCGCGACGACACGACGATGAACGAGCAGGCCTGCCGCGCCCTCGAAACCAAATTCCCCGACCTCCAGCTCCTCCTCGTCGAGAGTGGCGGGGACAATCTCACCGCGACCTTTTCCCCCGAGTTGGTCGACGCCTTCATCTACGTGATCGACGTCGCCGAGGGGGACAAAATCCCGCGCAAGGGCGGCCCCGC
>CAJAYO010000223.1 GCA_903948415.1 uncultured Opitutia bacterium
CTGGGCGGCGGTCTGCCGCGCCGACTGCTCGTGGGCCAACGCGGTGGTCAAGGTCGCGGCGGTTTGCTCCAGCCCGGTGTGTTGGGTGGTGAGTTGGCGCAGGGCCTCGCGGGCGGCGGCGAGGCCTTTGTCCAGCTCGGTGACTTCGGTCCACACGACCCGCAGCCCGGCCACCCGGGTGTCCTCGGTGACGAGGGCGGTCTGCGCCTGTTGCGCGCCGGTCTCGGCAACCTGGAGGCGGCGGGCGAGATCCGGCAGGCTCGCTTCAAGGGCGCGGAGGGCGACCGCGTCTTTCGCGTGGTCGGCGTCGAGCCGGTCCAGCGAGGTCAGGTCGGCGATGAAGCGGGCCGCCTTTTCGTGCAGCTGGAGTTGGGCGAGGGCGGGCAGCGCCTCGCGGGCAGCGTGGGCGTGGTCGGTGTGATCGGCGGTCCACTGGCGGGCATTTTTTTCGATTTCGAGCCAACGCTGGGCTTCGCCGAGACGTTGGGTGAGCGCCTGCAAAAGGCCGGTGAGCTCGGTCAGGCGCAGCGTGTGGGCGGCGAGCGCCGTTTCGTGGCGGGCGCGCTCCTCGGGCGCGAGCACGGGGAGGGCCGCGTGATCGCGCAGGAGGTCGGCGTGGGCTTGCTGGGCGTCCGCCGAACGCCGGAAGGCGGCCTGGGAAATGTCCTGATAGATGCCCGTGCCCGTCACTTGTTGGAGGAGGTCGGTGCGTTCTTTCGGGCCGGCTTTCAGAAACGCGGCGAAGTCGCCCTGCGCGAGGAGGACGGAGCGCAGGAAGCGGTCGTAGTCGAGGCCGGTGAGTTCGAGAATCTTGGCGTCGGCGTCTTTGATGCTTTCGGCGATGATGGTCTCGGCGGGCAAGGCGATGATGCGGCGCTTGGCCTGCTGCAATTTTCCGTCGGGTTTTTTGCGGGCGCGCTGGAGCTGCCAGACGCTGCGGAACGTGCCGGCGGCGCAGGAGAATTCGACCTCGGCGGAGCACTCGCCGGTGTGGCGGCTCATGACGGCGTCCGGGTTGGGCACGGTGCCGTAGCGTGCGGCGCGCCCGTAGAGCGCGAGCGTGATCGCATCGAGGAGCGTGGACTTGCCGGCGCCGGTCGGCCCGGTGATGGCGAAGAGCCCGGAGTTCGCGAGCGGGGGCGCGGTGAAGTCGATGGTGTTCGGACCCTGGAGGGAATTCAGGTTCGAAAGCTGGAGGCGAAGAATTCTCATGAGGCGGCCTCCGTTTTTTCGACCACCGCGGTCTCATGCAGGCCGCTCATCAATTCGGCGAAGGTCTGGACGAGGGCCTGGCCTTCGGCGGAGGCGTGGTCGATCGCTTCGCGGCGGAGCCGTTCGGCAAACACGTCTTCCGGGCGCAGGTCGCTCAGCGAGAGGGCCGGTGTCGCTGAGGCGGCGGCGGGGTCGGTGGCGACCAAGGGCGGGGGCAAGACTTTGAGGACGTGCAGGCGCAGCGGGGCGGCGGCTTCGCGGACCTGGCGCGCGATATCGGGATGGGCGCGGCAATCGGTGACGGTCAGTTCCACCCACGGGGGCAGCGGGTCGCCGGCGGCGCCCTGATGCGGGGCGAGATCGGCGCCGAGCGTGGCCGCGGTGGTGGTGAGCCGGAGGAGCGGACGAAACACGGGGATGGGAATGGCCCGCTGGGTGAGCGCGGTTCCGGCGAGGTCGATCACGCGGATTTCCTTGCGCAGATCGGCCTCGGCAAAGCTGAGCGGAATCGGTGAGCCGACGTAGCGGACGCGTTCGTCTCCGCCGACACTTTGCGGGCGGTGGATATGGCCGAGGGCGGTGTAGGCGAAACCGTCGAAGCAGCGCGTCTCGACGGCGCCCAAGTTGCCGATGTGGATCGTGCGCTCGCTGGGACTGATCTCGCTGCCCACGGCGGTGAGATGGCCGGTGCCGACGATCAGGCGCCCGGCCGCTTTGGCGTGGGCGAGGTTAAACACGGCGCGGTAGTGGTCGGTGATGCCGGTGCGGATGGCGGCCGCGACTTCGTCGGCCGACTGGCCGGGGGCGGCGGTGCGCACGTCACGTTCTTTCAGATACGGCACCGCGCAGACGACGGCGTGAGCGAATTCCAACACGGCTTCGTTCAGGTCGGCAGGTGGGGTCGCGACAACCCGGACAGCGAGGGCGCGCAGGACGTCGCGCGGAGCGTGCAGGGTCGCGGGCGAGTCGTGGTTGCCGCCGAGGATGAGGGTCTGGCACTTCACGGTGCCGGCGAGGCGGCTGAGGAAGGTGTAGTAGAGTTTCAGCGCTTCCTGGGCGGGCGCGGCCACGTCGAAGATATCGCCGGCGACGATCAAGAGATCGGGCCGCAGCTCGATCAGTTGCTGCAACAGCCAGTCGAGAAAAACGCGGTGCTCGTCGTGGCGCTCGCAGTCCATCAGGCGGGCGCCGAGATGCCAGTCGGCGGTGTGAACAAGGCGGGTCATGGGCGGAGCGGGCAGATTCATGGGGCGGGCGACGGGGCCGGCGTGAGGGCGGCGAGGCTCGCTTCGAGCAGGGTGCAGCGGACGGCTTGCTCGC